>CBFGOU010000956.1:0-1824 GCA_965650445.1 uncultured Oxalobacteraceae bacterium
CGCGTCGATGTCAACAAGTTCTCGCTGCACAATATGTACAAGGACCGTCTGATCCGCTGCTACCTGGGCGCCAGCAATGCCGCGCGCAATCCCCACCCCTTCACCGGCTTTGACGAGTCCGACGACCTGGCCCTGCGCGACCTGGCCAGCCGTTCGCGCCCGCAGCGGCCGTACCACATCTTCAACACCGCGCTGAATCTATCGCAGGGAAAGAATCTCGCCTGGCAGGAGCGCAAGGCCGCGGCATTCGCGCTGACGCCCTTGTACTGCGGCTTCGGCCTGTCGGGCACCCAGGGCGAGCTGTCCGGCAAGCTGGGCCAGCCGAACGGCGTATCGCGCTTTCGGCCCACCGCCCAGTACGCAGGGCGCGATGGCGAGGAGCCCGGCATCAGCCTGGGTACGGCCATGGCCACCTCGGGCGCGGCGGCCAATCCGAACGGCGGCATCCACACCCGCCCGGCGCTGGCCTTCATGATGACCTTGCTCAACCTGCGGCTGGGGCGCTGGTGTCCGAATCCGGCCTGCACCAGCTGGCGCAGCCCCAGCCCGCTGTTCGGCGTGCTTTACCTGCTGCAGGAACTGTTCGGCTTCTCCAACGACACGTCGCGCTACATCAATCTGTCCGACGGCGGCCACTTCGAAAACACCGGCATCTATGAACTGGTACGGCGCCGTTGCCACGTCATCGTGATGGTCGACGCCGGTGCCGATGGCGAGCGCGGCTTCAACGACCTGGGGCGGGCAATCCGCCAGTGCCGCATCGATTTCGGCGTCGAGATCAGCATCGACCTGGCCGCTTTGCGGCGGCCCGGCAAGGATGCGCTGCCCGGCAGCGGCGTGGCGAGCGGCACCATCGATTACGGCGCCGGATTTGCCAGGGGCACCCTGATTGTCATCAAGCCCACCTTGTGCGCGGGCCGGCGGGAACCGGTCGATGTGCTCAACTACGCGACCCGCAACCCGGCCTTTCCGCAGCAGAGCACGGCCGACCAGTTCTTCGACGAAAGCCAGTTCGAAAGCTACCGTCAGCTCGGGCTGTATCTGGGCAACCAATGTCTCGACATCCACGAAAACGTGCTGCCCGAGCGTCCGATTGCCGACCTCGGCGCGGCATCCGTGCGCCTGTCCAGCGACAGGGAGACGCGCACGCACTGGCTGCGGCGGATGTGGCCGGTGCTGCCCTGGGCCTCCGCCGGGCTGCTGCTGTTGCTATCCGTATTCAATGGAACCTGTCTTTCGTCCAGCTGGAACGCCCTGCGTCAGGCGCAGCAGTGCGGCGTGCCCGAGGCCGCCGTCGCGCTCGCCGCGCCTGACTGGTGCCCGCGCGCGGTATTCCTGTACCTCGACACCTTCGCCGTCCTGCTCTACAGCGCCACCTTCATGGCCGGCCAGCGGCTGTTCCTGGGCGCGGCACTCAAGGGCACGCCGCTGATGGCGCGCTACCCGGTGCTGATCGCATTGGCGCTCGGGCTGGCGCTCGCGGGCGGCTTTGCCGATATCGTCGAAAACACGCTGGTCATGAGCGCCATGTCCGCCGCCGGCAGTTGCCTGCCAGATGCCCCGCCGACGCCGTTCTGGACCACGGCCAAGTTCGTCCTGTTCGGCATCAACCTGGGCTTGTTGCTGGCGGTGCGATGGTATGGCCGCCGGCGCGACAGCGGCGACGCCGCCGGCGGCGGGGCGATGAGTACGGCGGGATAATTAAGGGTGAGTCCGCGCGGACCGGGTTACAATGTGAGGTTTCGGGCCGCCCGTGCTTGTTTGCGCCCATCGATCATCGAATTAGAAAGTCTTCCCATGAGTCTCAAATGCGGCATCGTCGGC
>CBFGOU010000957.1:0-1823 GCA_965650445.1 uncultured Oxalobacteraceae bacterium
CTCTTCGTAACCTTCGTCACCGAAACCAACGACCTCTGGGGTCACACATTTTTCAACGAGATCCAGGCTGTTGCACGGAAGTAATCGTGCCAGGCGGCGCCACTGAACCGGCGAGGCGTTCACCAGCGCCAACAAAGAGTGCAGTCATGACACAATCCAGATCAAAACACCGCCCCGCCTTTTCGCTGGTCGCGCATGCAGCGCACCCGCATCAAGCTGGTGCAGGCCCTGCGCCGCCATCTGGACGAAAAGGGCTTCCAGGACATCGAAACCCCGATCCTGACCAAGGCCACCCCGGAAGGCGCGCGCGACTTCCTGGTGCCGGCGCGCATGCATCCCGGCGAGTTCTACGCCCTGCCGCAGAGCCCGCAGCTGTTCAAGCAGATCCTGATGGTGGCCGGCTTCGACCGCTACTACCAGATCGCGCGCTGCTTCCGCGACGAGGCCCTGCGCGCCGACCGCCAGCTGGAATTCACCCAGCTGGACATGGAGTTCGCCTTCGTCCGCGAGCGCGACGTGCAGGATTTCGTCGAAGACATGATCCGCGGCATCTTCAAGGAAGTGGTCGACGTCGAGCTGGAGGCCAGCTTCCCGCGCATGACCTGGGCCGAGGCGATGCGTCGCTACGGTTCGGACAAGCCGGATCTGCGCATCGCGCTGGAACTGGTGGACGTGGCCGAACTGGTCAAGACCAGCGAATTCCCGGTTTTCACCGCTGCTGCCAATGATGCCGATGGCCGCGTCGCCGCGCTGCGCATCCCGGGTGGTGCCAGCCTGTCGCGCAAGCAGATCGATGAGTACGCCGCGCACGCCGCCAAGTACGGCGCGAAGGGCCTGGCTTACATCAAGGTGAGCGACACCGGTGAAATCAGCTCGCCGATCCAGAAGTTCTTCAGCGAAGAAGGCTTCGCTGCGCTGGTGGCGCACGTCGGCGCCGGCAACGGCGACATCGTGTTCTTCGGTGCCGGCGGCTACAACAAGGTGTCCGACTTCATGGGCGCGCTGCGGCTGAAGGCCGGCAAGGACTTCAACCTGGTCGCCGACGGTTGGGCGCCGCTGTGGGTTACCGACTTCCCGATGTTCGAGTGGGACGAGGAAGCGCAGCGCTACGTCGCCCTGCATCACCCCTTCACTGCGCCGGCCGTGGACGACATCGCCGATCTGCGCGCGCACGCCAAGACGGCCGTTTCGCGCGGCTACGACATGGTGCTCAACGGCAATGAAATCGGCGGCGGTTCGATCCGTATCCACCGCCCCGACATGCAGAGCGCGGTGTTCGAGCTGCTCGGCATCGGTGCCGAAGAGGCCCGTGCCAAGTTCGGCTTCCTGCTCGACGCGCTGAACTACGGCGCGCCGCCGCACGGTGGCATCGCCTTCGGTATCGACCGCATCGCCGCGCTGATGGCCGGTACCGAGTCAATCCGCGACGTCATCCCGTTCCCGAAGACCACCGGTGCACAGGATCTGATGACCGACGCGCCGTCGCCGATCGTCGACGAGCAGCTGGCCGAAGTGCACATCCAGGTTCGCCCCAAGAAAAACTGATCAGGAGATCCAGGCAATGACCGAGTTTGCGTTTTCGCTGGAGTGGGAAAAGCTGGGCAATGAAGGCTCCGAGGCCAACCTGGTCACCGAGCGTGCACGTGTCTTCGGTGGTTGGCTGGTCCGCGTCGGTACCAATCCGTCGGCCATGGCCCTGACCTTCGTCGCCGACGGCGAAGGTCGCTGGGACGGTGAAGACTTCGGCGTCGAGGATTACGAAGACGACGAAGAGGAAGAGTACGACGAGGACGAGGAAGGCGAAGAAGAAGAAGAAGGCGAGG
>CBFGOU010000958.1:0-1812 GCA_965650445.1 uncultured Oxalobacteraceae bacterium
CCCGGCCGCCTGCAGCGGCTGCGGCGCCGGCATCGTCGACGCTTCTGCCGCGATCGACGCCGCCACCGGGTCGACCTTCACGCCGACCCTGAACGAGGCCGAGGCCAACAACACCCTCGGCACGGCCAATGCGGTCAGCCTGGCCGGCACCATCGTCAGCGCCGCCATGGGCTCAAGCGCCGATACCGATTATTTCGTGGTGCAGCTGCCGGCCGGCAGAACCATGGGCGCGACGCTCACGCCGAATGCCAGCTCGGACTACGACCTGTACATCTACAACAGCGCCGGCACCTTGCTCGGCGGAAGCGAAAACGGTAGCGGCATGAGCGATTCGGCGTCGCTCACCAATACCGGGTCCGGCACGGCGGCGCGCTATGTGCGGGTGGTGTACTACAGCGGCGGTATCGGCGCCACCAGCGGCAAGTACTCGCTGAAGTTGACCTGGTAGGTGAGCCGGTAAGCCTTGCCAGATTGCCCAATGTCGGGAATACTGTATGCAATTACAGTGTTCCCGCTTGTGGCCGAGTGAACCCGCCTGCCCGAAAAATCATCCATTGCGACTGCGACTGCTTTTACGCCTCGGTCGAAATGCGCGATAACCCTGCCTTGCGCGAGGTACCCCTGGCCGTGGGCGGGCGTCCCGACCAGCGTGGCGTGGTCGCCACCTGCAATTACGAAGCGCGCCGCTATGGCATCCACTCGGCCATGGCGACCGCGCAGGCGCTAAAGCTGTGCCCGGACCTGGTGGTCGTTCCACCGGCGATGGACAAATATCGCGCCGCCTCGCGCCAGATCCTGGCGATCTATCACGACTATACCGATCTGGTGGAGCCGCTGTCGCTCGACGAAGCCTATCTGGACGTGTCCGATTCGCCCCACTGCAAAGGCAGCGCCACCCTGATCGCCCAGGAAATCCGCCGGCGCATCTTCGAGACCGTGGGCATCACCGCCTCGGCCGGCGTGGCGCCCAACAAGTTTGTCGCCAAGATCGCCAGCGACTGGAACAAGCCCGATGGGCTGTGGCTGGTGCGCCCAGGCGAAGTCGACGCTTTTGTCGCGGCCTTGCCGGTGAAAAAGCTGTTCGGCGTCGGCAAGGTCACCGCGGCCAAGCTCAACAGCCTGGGCGCGCAGACCTGCGGCGATCTGCGCGGCTGGCCGCTGACCGAGCTGGAGCGCCACTTCGGCCGCTTCGGCGCGCGCCTGCACGATTTATGCCGCGGCATCGACAACCGCGCGGTATCGACCTCGCGCGAGCGCAAATCGGTCAGCACCGAGGAAACCTACACGCCCGATGTGCCCGATCTGGCTTCCTGCCTGGCGCTGCTGCCCGAGCTGTACGACAGCCTGATGGGGCGCATCAAGCGCTGCGGCGCCGAAAAGCTGGTCAACAAGCTGTTCGTGAAGATCAAATTTGCCGACTTCCAGCAGACCACGGTCGAATGCGTGGGTAAGGCGCCACAGATGATGCTGTACGAACAATTGATGGAAACTGGCTTCCAGCGCCGCGCCATGCCGGTACGGCTGCTGGGCCTGGGCGTGCGCCTGGGCGAGGCTGTCCAGGTCGAACAATTGCGGCTGTTTGACGACACTGGCGCGGAATACCGCGTGTAGAATGTCGTTCCCCTGAGTTACTACCCCTAGACTGAAACAAGGCAAAAGCACATGTGGTTCAAGAATCTTCAGATTTACCGTCTGCCCGCACCGTGGAATTTCACCCCCGAGCAACTGGAAAAGGCCCTGGCGCCCCAGAGTTTCGTGCCCGCCAGCAGCAACGAATTGCTGCGCCAGGGCTGGGATTCGCCGCGCGGCAAC
>CBFGOU010000959.1:0-1806 GCA_965650445.1 uncultured Oxalobacteraceae bacterium
TGACGATTCGCCCAGCAGGCGTTCGACGGTGGGTTCGGCCAGGTCCGGCTTGATGTTCAGGGAAACGAGCGCCTGCGCCAGCAGCTCGCGGCCCAGCTCGACCGATTCGTTCAGGTTAATCGTGCGCAGATAGTGGCGGATGGCCGAGCGCGCCTTGCCGGTGCGCACAAAACTCAGCCAGGTCGGACTCGGACGCGATTCCGGATCGGTGACGATTTCGACGATGTCGCCATTGCGCAGTTCGGTGCGCAGCGCGGCCGTTTCATTATTGATCTTCACCGACACGGTATGGTCGCCGATGCCGGTGTGGATGGTGTAGGCGAAGTCGAGCGCGGTGGCGCCGCGCGGCAGGGCGATGATCTTGGACTTGGGCGTGAACACGTACACCGAGTCGGGGAACAGGTCGACCTTGACGTGTTCGAGGAATTCGGCCGAGTCGCCGGTCTGCTGCTGGATGTCGAGCAGGGATTGCAGCCAGACGTGGGTCTTTTGCTGCAGGTCCGACAGGTTCGACTCGTTGTTCTTGTACAGCCAGTGCGCCGCCACGCCGGATTCGGCGGTGCGGTGCATCTCTTGCGTGCGGATCTGGAATTCGACCGGGGTGCCGTAGGGGCCGATCAGCGTCGTGTGCAGCGACTGATACCCGTTGAGCTTGCGGATGGCGATGTAGTCCTTGAACTTGCCCGGCATGGGCTTGTACAGGCTGTGCAGGGTGCCCAGCGCCACATAACAGTTGGCGAAGCTGTCCACCACCACGCGGAAACCGTACACGTCGAGCACCTGCGAGAACGACAGGCGCTTGTTGCGCATCTTTTTATAGATGCCGTACAGGGTCTTTTCGCGCCCGTAGACTTCGGCCTGCAGGCCGGCGATCGCCAGCGTGTTCTTGACCGATTCGAGGATTTTCTTGACCACTTCGCGGCGGTTGCCGCGCGCGGCCTTGATGGCCTTGGACAGGGTGCGGTAGCGCAGCGGATACAGGTGGGCGAACGACAGGTCCTGCAGTTCGCGGTAGATATTGTTCAGGCCCAGGCGGTGGGCGATCGGCACATACACTTCCATCGTCTCGGCGGCGATGCGGCGCTTTTTGGCCGGCGTCATGTGCTCGAGCGTGCGCATATTGTGCAGGCGGTCGGCCAGCTTGATGAGGATGACGCGCACATCCGAGGCCATGGCCAGCAGCATCTTGCGGAAGTTTTCCGCCTGCGCTTCGATCTGGCTTTGGAATTCGATCTTTTCCAGCTTGGACAGGCCGTCCACCAGGGTGGCGACCGGCGCGCCGAAGCGTTCGATCAGCTCGTCCTTCTTGACGTCCTGGTCTTCCATCACGTCGTGCAGCAGGGCGGCCATGATGGCTTGCACGTCGAGCTTCCAGTCGGCGCAGATTTCGGCGACGGCGATCGGATGGGAGATATACGGTTCGCCCGACTTGCGCACTTGACCAAGGTGCATCTCGTCGGAAAAACGATACGCTTCCTTGACCTTCTTGAGTTCAGACGGGGTGAGGTAGTCGGCCAGCTTGACGGTCAGCTGGCTGACCGAGGCGACGCCCGGCGCCACCGCCGGCGGAGCCGGGTCTTGCGGCTTGCCCGTGCGGGAGGCCCGGGTCTTGGGCGTGCCTGCGTGTGTCGTGTCCGGAGTAGTCAGGTTCATACGCAAAGTCAATCAGCCGCAGTGTGATGAAAGAATACCAGAATGGCGGGTTGACACTGAATCCGGCACGCGATGAAGCAGCACCAACAACAATTACATTCGAACCTTTTTGAGCATTTCCAGACCGACTTTGCCGGCGGCGATCTCGCGCAG
>CBFGOU010000960.1:0-1805 GCA_965650445.1 uncultured Oxalobacteraceae bacterium
GATCGCCTGGTCCCACGTGTACGCCTCGGCGGGAGCGCTCTGCTGCCACTCGAGGCACGTGACGTTGTCGCGGGCTTCAACGGCGTGACCGCCTTCAATCCGCGCGCCATCCGCGACAACCTGATCGCCCCGCGCGCGGTGATCACGGGCTTCCAGATCTTCAACCAGCCGGTGGCGCTGGCCCGGCCCGGCCTGCTCAAGGGGCCGATCGAGCGCACCAGCGCGCTGACCCTGGACGCGGCCGACTCGGTGTTTTCGCTGGAATTCTCGGCGCTGCACTTCGCCGCCCCGCAGCGCAACCTGTTTTCCTACCAGCTCGAAGGCTTCGACGAGCGCTGGGTCAATACCGACGCGAGCAAGCGCTTTGCCACCTATACCAATCTCGACCCCGGCACCTACACCTTCCGCGTGCGCGCGGCCAACAAGGATGGGGTGTGGAGCGCGTCCGGCGCGTCGCTCACCATCACCATCCTGCCGCCGTGGTGGAAGACCTGGTGGTTCCGCACCCTGGCCGCGGCGCTGGTGCTGGGCAGCGCCGCCGCGGCCTACCGCGCGCGCCTGTCCGGCCTCAGCCGCCAGAAGGACGAACTGGAACGCCAGGTCTGCCAGCGCACCGAGGAAATCGAACAGCAGAACCGCCTGCTGGAACGCCGCCGCGCCGACGCCGAGCGCCAGAAGGAAGAAGTCGAGCGGCAGAAGGAAAACGTCGAACTGGCCCACCGCAACATCTCGGTGCTGTCCGAGATCGGGCGCGAACTGACCGCCACCCTCGACATGGAAACCATCATGGACACGGTGTACCGCCACGTGCACCACCTGATGGACGCGAGCATCTTCGGCATCGGCTTTTACAGGGAAGACATCGGCGTGGTCGAGTTCCCGTTCGCCATGGACCACGGCGTGCGCAGAGAGGTGTACCTGCGCGACCTGCGCGAGCCGAACCAGTTCGCCGTGTGGTGCCTGCGCCACCGGCGCGAAGTGTTCATCAACGACCTCGACGCCGAATACCGGCAATACCTGGAGGCGCCGCAGCGCTGCCCGATCGCGCCGGTCGAGCGCTCGGACGGCAGTCCGCCCCCCGAGCCGGTGGCGATGATGTACGTGCCGCTGATCGTCAAGGAACGCATGATGGGCGTGCTGTGCGTGCAGAGCACCAGCAGGCACGCCTATCGGCGCGTGCACCTGGACATGCTGCAGACCCTGGCCGCGCACGCCGCCGTGGCGCTGGACAACGCGCGCGCCTACCGCGAGCTGGAAGACACCCAGGCCCGCCTGATGGAGCAGGAAAAGCAGGTGCGCCTGAACACCGAGGAACTGGCCCTGGCCAACCGCGCCCTGCAGGAAAACGACGAGCGCCTGCGCCTGGCCAAGCAGAAGGCCGAAGACGCCACCCGCCAGAAGTCCGAATTCCTGGCCAATATGAGCCACGAAATGCGCACCCCGCTGGCCGGCGTGATCGGCATGCTCAGCTTCGCCCTGCGCGACGGCATGCTGCAGGAAAGCACGCGCGAACAGATCCTGCGCGGCCAGGCCAACGCCCAGTCGCTGCTCACGCTGATCAACGACCTGCTGGATTTTTCCAAGATCGAGGCCGGCAAGCTCACCATCGAGAACATCGACTTCGCGCTGGCGCTGATGATCGAGAACGTGGTCAGCCTGTTCGAGGAACAGGCCGCCGCCCACAGCGTCGGCTTCTCGGTGGAGCTGGCCGACAATCTGCCGCCCTTCGTGGTGGGCGACCCGACCCGCTTGCGCCAGGTGCTGGTCAACCTGGTCGGCAACGCCTTCAAGTTCACCAACGACGG
>CBFGOU010000961.1:0-1805 GCA_965650445.1 uncultured Oxalobacteraceae bacterium
GGGAGTGGCCACCAGCAAGTCCAGCCCCTTGCGCATCTTCATCATCTGCGGGTTGATGCTGACGCCGCCGTAGGCCACCGCGGTACGCAGCGGCAAGCCGGCGCCGTAGGCCAGGACGCTTTGGTGCACCTGTTCGGCCAGTTCGCGCGTGGGTACCAGGATCAGCACGCGCACGCAATTGGACGCCACTTGCGGGCCTTCCATGGTCAGGCGCTGCAGCAGCGGCAGGGCGAACCCGGCGGTTTTGCCGGTGCCGGTCTGGGCCGCGGCCAGCAGATCGCGGCGGGCCAGGATGGCGGGGATCGCCTGCGACTGGACGGGAGTAGGGCTGGCGTAGCCGAGCGCGTCGAGATTGCGCAGCAGCGGATCGATCAGACCGAGGGAAGCAAACGACATGGAGAGTCCGCGGGAATAAAAATCAAGGCAATAGTTTACCTCGTCCCGCCGGGACCGGTGCAAACGCCTGCGCAGCGGATCACTGCGCCGCGGCCAGGATGATGACGGTCGGCTTGACCGGTTCGTGTTTGTCGCCGCAGGCAGCCAGCAGCAACAGACACAGCGCCGCGAGCAGTTGCAGGCCGTAATGAGAGCGTTTCATGGCATTCCCGGGTAAAGACAGCATCGTACGCTGAATAGAATATGGGCGGCGCTTGATTGTCCTGTCCCGCTTGCCAAGGTGTAATTTGTGTAAGTATCCGTAAGCTGTGTGCGCTGGCGTACGGTGCTGGGCGTTGCCTCTGTTAAACTATTTGTACCGATTGCGTAGTCATTACAAGAAGAGGTTTCACATGAAAAGCATTATTTTTGCCGCCGCCTTGTTCGCCGCCAGCGGCGCCGCCATGGCCCAGACCAGCGTCCACGTCGATATCGGCCAGCCCGGTTTTTACGGCAGTATCGATATCGGCGATGCCCGGCCGCGCCTGGTGTATGAGCGCCCGATCATTGTCGAACGGCCGGCACGCTATGTCGCCGAGCCGGTCTATCTGCGCGTGCCGCCCGGCCATCGCAAGCATTGGAGCAAGCATTGCGCGCGCTATCACGCCTGCGGCCGCAACGTCTACTTCGTGCGCGACGACTGGTATGAGAACGAGTACGCGCCGCGCTATCGTGAAGTGCACGGCTACGCGGGCCAGCGTACGTATGTGCAGCCACGCCCCACCCGCGTGGTCGAGCGCGTCATCGAAGTCGACCGCCGCGACGACGACCATGGCCACGGACACGGTCACGGCCACGACCACGGCAATGGTCATGGCCACGGCAAGGGCCACGACAAGCACTAAGCTCCCCATGCGCGTTTGTCGCGCGCATAGTAGACTGTCTGTTAACTCAACAGACGGGGGTGTCACTTGAGAGGCAATATCGTCATTGTCGGCGGCGGTGCTGGCGGCCTGGAACTGGCCAGCAAACTGGGGCGCAAGCTGGGCCCGCAGAACGTGACGCTGGTCGATTGCGGCCAGTCGCACATCTGGAAACCGTCGCTGCACGAGGTCGCGGCCGGCACCCTGGACATCCACCAGGAAGGCCTGTCCTACCAGATGCTGGCGCACGATAACCGCTTCACCTTCGTCTACGGCGCGCTGACGGCGCTCGACGCCGCCGCCCGCCGTATCACGGTGGCGCCGGTGCTCACTGCGCAGGGCGAAGAACTGCTGCCCGAGCGCACCGTCGAATTTGCCAGCCTGGTCATCGCGGTCGGCAGCACGTCGAATTACTTCGGCGTGCCCGGCGCGCAGGAACACACGATTTCCCTGAACGCAACCGAGGATGCGGAGCGCTTTCGCCTGCAGCTGCTCAAGCTGCTGGTG
>CBFGOU010000962.1:0-1804 GCA_965650445.1 uncultured Oxalobacteraceae bacterium
GCATGCGCATCGGCCTGGGCGTGGCCTGGCTGGTGGTGGTGGCGGCCGAGATGATCGCCCTGCATTCGGGCCTGGGCTACCTGATCATCGATTCGCGCAATGCCGGCAACCGCTACGACCTGGTCATCGCCGGCATGATCATCATCGGCCTGATCGGACTGCTGCTCGATGGCCTGATGCGGCTTCTGGAAGGTCTCAACTCGGTAAGGTGGCGCTATGGACGCTAAGATCGTCGTCGACAATATCAAGAAAAAATTCGCCAGTCTGCCGGTGGTCGGCGGTGTCAGCCTGGATGTCAAGGATGGCGAATTCGTCGCCATCGTCGGGCCGTCCGGCTGCGGCAAGTCGACCCTGATGAAAATCATCTCCGGCTTCGAACAGCCCGACGAGGGCGCGGTGCGCATCGATGGCCAGCCGGTCAGGCGGCCCAGCGCCAAGGGCATCGTCATCTCGCAGCACGGCTCGGTGTTCCCCTGGCTGACGGTGCAGCAGAACCTGATGTTCGGCCTGAACGGCGACGAGCACGGCGACAAGGCCGCGCTGGCCGACCATTATGCCGACCTGGTCGGGCTGAAAGGCTTCGAGAAAGCCTATCCGCGCGAACTGTCGGGCGGCATGCTCAAGCGCGTGGAAATTGCCCGCGCGCTGGTGGTCAAGCCCGAAATCCTGTACATGGACGAACCGTTCTCGGCGCTCGACGCCTTAATGAACCTGAAGATGCGCAATGAACTGCTGCGCATCCTGCAGGAAGAGCGCCACACCGTGATCCTGATCACCCACGATGTCGAGGAAGCGATCTACCTGGCCGACCGCATCATGGTGCTGTCGCCGCGCCCGACCACGATCCAGGCCAGCTTCACCGTGACCCAGCCGCACCCGCGCAAGCTGTCGCAGCCGGAACTGCAGCAGCTCAAGGACGAGATCCTCGCCGAGCTGGGCCTGACCGTCTAGGATGCTCATGACAATCGTGCTCCACCCGGGAGCGCGATTCTGTCATGATGGGCCACCATGGAGACGCTGACCTTTCCCCTGTTCCCGCTTGGCACCGTGCTGTTCCCGGACGGCGTTTTGCCGCTGCAGATCTTCGAGGTCCGCTATCTCGACATGATCAACCGCTGCATTGCCGACGCCAGCCCGTTCGGCGTGGTCATGCTCACGCAGGGCAGCGAAGTGCGCCAGCCCGAAGCCAACGAAACCTTCACCACCTCCGGCACGCTGGCCTCGGTGCAGGAAATGACGAGCGCCGCGCCCGGCCTGCTGCAACTGGTGTGCCGCGGCGGCACCCGCTTCAAGCTGCACGCCGCCGAACGCCGTCCCAACGGCCTGTGGATGGGCGAGACCGAACTGCTGGAAGCCGATCTCGCCGTTCCCATTCCCTCCGAACTGCAAGGCGCGGCCGACGCGCTCGACCGCGTGCTGGCCTCGCTGCAGGACGTGCCGGAGCAACGCTGGCCGGTGGCGCCGCCATTCCGGCTCGACGATTGCGGCTGGGTCGCCAACCGCTGGTGCGACCTGCTGCCGCTGCCCAATGTGCAAAAGCACAGCCTGCTCATGCTGGACAATCCGCTGATCCGGCTCGAACTGATGCACGACGTGCTCGACGAGCACGGGCTGATCACTTCCTAGTTCACGGCGCCGTTGCCGTTGCCGCTGGCCGAACCGCTGGCGTTGGCCTGGGTGTTGGCCGCCGCCGATCTGGCCGCGCCCGCCGTGCCGCGCGCGTTGGCCGCGCTGTCCTTGGCAAAGTCGCGCGTGGCCGCGCCTTGCTGGCGTGCTCCCGCGGCCACGGCGCCGCCGGCGCCGC
>CBFGOU010000963.1:0-1801 GCA_965650445.1 uncultured Oxalobacteraceae bacterium
GTGTAGACCTGGGTCGAGGTGATGCTGGCGTGGCCCAGCATTTCCTGCACCGCGCGCAAGTCGCCCGACGATTGCAGCATGTGCGAGGCGAACGAGTGGCGCAGCATGTGCGGGTGCACGCCCACCGGGGTGCCGCGCCGCAGCGCGTGCAGCTTGAGGCGCTGCTGGATCACGCGCGCGCTGACGCGGGTGGCGCGGCGGGACAGGAACAGGGCGGCGCTGCCGTCGGACGGGGGCGGGCGCACCGCCAGCCAGGCGGCAAGGGCGGCCAGGGCGTGGCGCCCGACCGGCACCTTGCGCATCTTGCCGCCCTTGCCGGTCACCACGACTTCGGCGGCGGCGCAGTCGACCCAGCCGAGCGAGCTGCTGCCGTCGGCATATTTGTGGTGGTGCAGATCGAGGCCGGCCAGTTCGGCCACCCGCAGCCCGCTCGAATACAGCAGTTCGAACATGGCGAGGTCGCACAGCCCGGCCGCATCGGGCGCGGCGTGCGCATGGGCGGGCGGGCTCACCAGCTGCACGGCCTGGTCGACCGGCAAGGCCTTGGGCAAGTCCTTGGGGCGCTTGGGGGCGCGCACCGCGTCGACCGGATTGGCGGCCAGCTCCACGTGGCGCGCCAGCCATTTGAAAAACCCGCGCCAGCACGACAGCTTGCGCGCGATCGAGCGCGGCGCCAGTTCGCGCGCGTGCAGGCTGGAGGCGATCCGGCGGATGTCGGCGTACACCAGGTCGGGCCAGCGTTTGCCCGGCGTCAACGCGATCAGTTCGTGCAGGTCGCGCCGGTAATTGGCGATGGTCAGATCGGCCAGGTGACGCTGGGTGGAGAGAAACGCCAGGTAGCGTTCCACCCAGGCTTCGCGCTCCTGGCCGGTGTCCATGCTAGCTGGCCGCGCGCAGCACCCGCAAGGCCGCGCTGGCGCTCTGGCCAATCTGGGTGAGGAAGTCGGTGGCCATGTGCGAGGCGAAACGTTCCGGATCGGGCGAGCCCAGGATCAGCAGGCCGAAGGCGGCGCCGGCGCTGGTGAGCGGCAGGATCACGGTCGACTGCACGCCGGCCGCGTCCAGCCAGCGCACCGCTTCGAAATCGTGGTTGGCGCCGCAGTAGGGCGCGCGCAGGCTGTTGGCGAAGATGCGGGCGTCGTCCGATACCCCGGCAGCGAACCAGGCCCCGGCATGCTCGGGCGCCACATCCCACAGGCGCACGGTGGCGTGCGGCACCCCGAACTGCTGGCGCAGGCCGTCGGTGAGGGCGCGCGGCAGGTCGGCGTCGTGGCGCGCCGCCAGCAGGGTCCGGGTCCAGGCGTGGAACTTGTCGGCGATCAGGGCATTGTCCTGGGCGGTGCGGATCAGCTCCGCCATGCGCAATTCCAGGCTGCGGTATTTGTCGCGCATGACTTCCATCTGGCGCTCCTGGAGCGAAACGGTCTTCCCGGTCAGCGGGCTGGACAGGCGGACCGTGCCCAGCAGGCCGGCATGCTCTTCGAAGAAATGCGGATTGTCGGCCAGGTAGCGGGCGACGGCGGTGGATTCCAGTGGTGCGCTCATTGATCTCTTCGGTGGGACGGGAAAGTCCCGCAATTCTAACCGAGAGTGCCGGCCGGCAGCTTTCGGACGGCCATAAAAAAAGACGCCCGCGGGCGTCTTCGATGGCCCCGGCGGCAGCGCTCAGAAGCGGTGGCGGATGCCGACCTGGACGGCGTGGCTGTCCTCGCCCGGCACCAGCGTGAAGCCGCCCGGCGAACCGGCCGCGCCCGGAGTGTACTGGCCGTCGTTCTGGTTCTTGATGTTGGCGAACACGGTG
>CBFGOU010000964.1:0-1800 GCA_965650445.1 uncultured Oxalobacteraceae bacterium
AGCCTATGCGATCCTGGCCGGCTATCCGCACCTGGCCCACGCCAGCGAGGAAGACTGGCGCACCGAATACCTGGCGCCGATCCTGGCCGTCAAGGTGGTCGACGGCATCGACGCGGCCATCGACCATATCAACACCTTTTCGTCCAAGCACACCGACTCGATCATCACCGAAGACTACAGCGACGCGCTCAAATTCCTGCGCGAAGTCGATTCCGCCTCGGTGATGGTCAATGCCTCGACGCGCTTTGCCGACGGCTTCGAATACGGCCTGGGCGCGGAGATCGGCATCTCCAACGACAAGCTGCATGCGCGCGGCCCGGTCGGGCTGGAAGGCCTGACCTCGCTGAAGTACGTGGTGTTCGGCCACGGCGAAGTGCGCGCGTAAGCTTATGCTCTACATTAAAGCCTTCCATATCGTCTTCGTGGCGTCCTGGTTCGCCGGCCTGTTCTACCTGCCGCGCATCTTCGTCAATCTGGCGCTGGAGAAGGAGGCGGCCGCGACCGCCCGCCTGCTGCTGATGGCGCGCAAGCTGTACCGCTTCACCTCGCTGCTGGCGCTTCCGGCGCTGCTGCTGGGCGTGTGGCTCTGGCTGGGCTTCGGCATCAAGGGCGGCTGGCTGCATGCCAAGCTGGCGCTGGTGATCCTGGCCGTGGGCTACCATCACGCCTGCGGATCGCTGCTCAGGAAGTTCGAAAACGGCGTCAATCAGCGCTCGCACGTGTGGTACCGCTGGTTCAACGAGGTCCCCGTGGTACTGCTGACCGCGATCGTGATCCTGGTGGTGGTCAAGCCCTTTTGAAGGGAGCTGCATGAGCAAGACGATCGACTATTTCATGTCCCCGCAGTCGCCATGGTCGTATCTCGGCCATGCGCGGCTGACGGCCATCGCCGCTGAAAAAGGCGCGCTGGTGGACATCAAGCCCTTCGACCTGGGCAAGGTGTTCAGCGTGTCGGGCGGGCTGCCGCTGGCCAAGCGTCCGCCGCAACGCCAGGCCTATCGCCTGACCGAGCTGGCGCGCTGGGCGGCCTACCTGAATGTGCCGCTCAACCTGCAGCCGAAGTTTTTTCCGGTGCAGCCCGAGCATGCCTGCAACCTGATCATCGCCGCGCGCACCACCCTCGGCGCCGACGCGGCGCTCAGGCTGGCCGGTGCCATCGGCAGCGCGCTGTGGGCGGAAGAAAAAAATATCGCCGACGAAGCCACGCTGGCGCAGATCGCCGATCTGTGCGGCCTGGACGGCAAGATGCTGGTCAAGTCGGCGGCCACCGCCGGCGTGCAGCAGCAGTATCAAAAAAATACCGACGAGGCCATGGCCATCAATGTGTTTGGGGTGCCGTGGTATGTCGTCGACGGCGAGAGTTTCTGGGGGCAGGACCGGCTCGATTTCGTCGCCCGCGCCCTCTAAGGTCGTCCTCGCGAACGCGGGGGAGCCGTGTCGCACAATGTGCGGAACGACAACGTAAACTGTAATTCAACGGACAAAAGGTACACCGGATGCCATCATTTTTTTGCCCATGCCCGCGCGGCATGGAAGCGGCGCTGGCCGAGGAACTGGGCGAGATCGCCCAGCAAAGCCGGACCATGAAGGTCCATAACCAGGTGCCGGGCGGGGTGCACTGCTCGGGCGACCTGACCGACTCCTACCGCATCAACCTGCACTCGCGCATCGCGTCGCGCGTGCTGATGCGGATGGCGCACCAGAGCTACAACAACGAGAACGACATCTACGACCTGGCGCTGGCCCAGCCGTGGGTAGACTGGTTCGGCGTCGATCTCAGCTTCCGCGTCGACGTCTCCG
>CBFGOU010000965.1:0-1790 GCA_965650445.1 uncultured Oxalobacteraceae bacterium
CCTTGGCGCCGAATTCGCCGATCTTCTTCTCGATGTCGGCAATGCTCATCTGGTCCGCATTGCGCAGGATAGGCACCACCAAGCCGCGTGGCGAACCGACCGCGATACCGATGTCGAAGTAGCCGTGGTAGACGATGTCGTTGCCGTCGACCGAAGCGTTGATGATCGGGTACTTCTTCAGGGCAGCCACGACAGCCTTGACGAAGAAGGACATGAAGCCCAGCTTGACGCCGTGCTCTTTCTCGAACTTGTCCTTGTACTTGTTGCGCAGGTCGATCACCGGCTGCATGTTCACTTCATTGAACGTGGTCAGGATCGCGTTGGTCGACTGCGACTGCACCAGGCGCTCGGCGATACGGGCGCGCAGACGGCTCATCGGCACGCGCTCTTCCGGACGGTCGCCCAGCGCGGCGGCGCTTGGCGCGGCCACTTGTGGCAGGGAAGCTTTCGGCGCGGCCGGCGCCAATGGAGCGGGAGCGGCAGGCTTGACGCCGCCGGCAACCGCGCCCAGCACGTCGCCCTTGGTCACGCGGCCATCCTTGCCGGTGCCGGTCACTTGCGCGGTGGTGAGGTTGTTATCGGCCAGCAGCTTGGCGGCCGATGGCATGGCCATGTCCGACTTGGACGCGCCGCCGGCGGTGGCGGCAGCGGCCGGCACCGGGGCGTTGGCGACCGGCGTGGCCGCCACTTGTGCCGTGCTGGCCTGGGCCGACGCTTCGGTATCGATGATGGCGATGACTTCGCCGGCGACCACGGTCGAACCGTCGGCCTTGATGATCTGGGTGATCACGCCTGCCGACGGGGCTGGCAACTCCAGCACCACCTTGTCGGTTTCGATATCGATCATGTTTTCGTCGCGCGAGACCGACTCGCCGACTTTCTTGTGCCATGCCAGCAGGGTTGCTTCTGCAACCGACTCGGACAGTTGGGGAACCTTGACTTCGATTTGTGCCATGCTAAAAACTCCGTATGTAGATATCTTGCGGCGCCCCGCTTACCCGGGGCGCCTCATTCTTATTTGGTCAGGACGAAACCCTTGAGCTTCGAAAACGCGGTGTCCAGCAGTTCTTTTTGCTGCGCGTTGTGCTTGTCGGCATAGCCCACTGCCGGCGATGCGGAAGCCGGACGGCCCGCATAGGCCAGGCGCTGGCCAGCTTCAAGGCTTTCGAAGATGTTGTGCTGAATCTGGAACCATGGGCCCTGATTCTGCGGTTCGTCCTGGGTCCATACCAGCTCGGTCGCGTTCGGGAACTTTTTCAGTTCAGCCGCAAACGATTTGTGCGGGAACGGATAGAGCTGTTCGATACGGATGATGGCGGTATCAAGCTGGGCGCGGGTCTTGCGTGCGTTGACCAGGTCGTAATACACCTTGCCCGAGCAAGCGATCACGCGCTTGACCTTCTTGCTGTCGATCTTGTCGTCCACTTCGCCGATGACGGTCTGGAACGCGCCCTTGGCCAGGTCGGACAGCGGCGAGCCGGCATCCTTGTTGCGCAGCAGCGACTTCGGCGTGAGGATGACCAGCGGCTTGCGGAACTGGCGCACCATCTGGCGACGCAGCAGGTGGAAAATCTGCGCTGCGGTGGTCGGCTGGACCACTTGCATATTGTTGTCTGCGCACAGTTGCAGGAAGCGCTCCGGACGGGCCGACGAGTGCTCCGGACCCTGGCCTTCGTAGCCGTGCGGCAGCATCATGACCAGACCCGAGGCGCGGCCCCACTTGACTTCACCGGAAGCGATGAACTGGTCGATGACCACTTGCGCGCCGTTGACGAAGTCGCCGAACTGGG
>CBFGOU010000966.1:0-1788 GCA_965650445.1 uncultured Oxalobacteraceae bacterium
CACCATGCGCATGCCCGTGATTCAGCCCGAAAAAGGCCGCGCGCCGGCGGTGGCGCCGGCCACGCTCAAGCGCTGGCTCGACCAGGGCCATGACGACGACGGCAAGCCGGTGGTGATGATGGAAACCCGCAACGCCTTCGAAGTCGACGTCGGCACCTTCACCAACACGCTCGATTACCGCATCGAGAAATTCAGCGACTTTCCAGAAGTGGCGGCCGCTCACAAGGATGAGTTGCAAGGCAAAACCGTGGTGACTTTCTGCACCGGCGGCATCCGCTGCGAAAAAGCCGCCATCCATATGAAAAACATCGGCTACGAGAGCGTCTACCAGCTCGACGGCGGCATTCTCAAGTATTTCGAGGATGTCGGCGGCGCGCACTACAGCGGCGACTGTTTCGTGTTCGACTACCGCACCGCACTCAATCCCAAGCTGGAACCGAGCGTGACCGTGCAATGCTTCGCCTGCCGCGCCGTGGTCACGCCGCGCGAACAGCTTTCGCCGCAGTATGTGTATGGCGAGTCGTGCCCGCACTGCGCCAAGACCAGTGCCTAAGCACAGGGTGACCGATGGTATTTAGTTCGGCCACCTTCCTGTATTTTTTCTTTCCCTGTTTTCTCGGCCTGTATTACCTGTTGCCGTGGAAGAACGCGGTGCTGCTGGTCGCCAGCCTGGTGTTTTATGCCTGGGGCGAACCGCGTTGCGTGCCGCTGCTGCTGCTCTCTGCCGTGCTCAACTACACCGCCGGCCGGCTGATCTTCCAGTCCACGCGCCGGCGCTTGCAGTGGCTGTGGGCCGGGGTGGCGGGCAATTTGGCCTTGCTGCTGTATTTCAAGTATGCCGGCTTTGCGGTGGCCTCGCTCAACCAGCTGGGCGCGGGATTGCCGGTGCCGCACATCCTGCTGCCGCTGGGAATCTCGTTTTTCACCTTCCAAGGCATCTCCTACCTGGTCGACGTGTACCGCGGCACCATTGCCGCCCAGTCCAGCTTTGCCAGGTTCGCCATGTACAAGGCCATGTTTCCCCAACTGATCGCCGGGCCGATCGTGCGCTACAGCCAGATCGCCGCCGACATCGACCGGCGCGAGATCGGCAATGCGCGGGTAGTGCGCGGCCTGTACCAGTTCATCATCGGGCTGGCGCAGAAAGTGTTGATCGCCAATAGCGTGGCGCTGGCGGCGGACCGGCTGTTCGCGGCCGACCCGGCGCAACTGGGCGCGGGCGCGGCCTGGATCGGCATCGCCTGCTACGCGGTGCAGATCCTGTATGACTTCAGCGGCTACAGCAATATGGCGATCGGCATCGGCCACATGATCGGCTTTACCTACCCGCCCAATTTCGACCGGCCGTATTCGGCCCGCTCGCTCAGCGAGTTCTGGCGCCGCTGGCATATGAGCTTGTCGAGCTGGTTCCGCGACTATGTGTATGTGCCGCTGGGCGGCAACCGCATCGCGCCGGCGCGCACCTACCTGAATCTGGCGCTGGTGTTTTTTTTGTGCGGGCTGTGGCATGGCGCCGCCTGGACCTTCGTGCTGTGGGGCCTGTGGCACGGCGCTTTCCTGATCGCCGAGCGGCTCGGCCTGCGGCGCCTGCTCGACACCTTGCCCGGCCCGCTCGCGCAAGCTTATACGCTGCTGGTGGTGTTGACCGGCTGGGTGTGGTTCCGGGCCGACAGCGTGCCCCATGCGCTTGCCTACCTGCGCGCCATGGCCGGACTGCAGCACGCCGATCCGTATGCGCATCCCTCGCAGCTCGACCTGCCGGCCTCGGCCGCACTGGCGCTGGCCGTG
>CBFGOU010000967.1:0-1787 GCA_965650445.1 uncultured Oxalobacteraceae bacterium
CAACGACATCCTCGACCTGGCGCGCGTCGAAGCCGGCAAGCTCAGCCTGGATCCCACCGATGTCGATCTTTCCAGCTTCCTTCGCATCGTCGGCAACATCATCCGCGTCAAGGCAGAAGAGAAAAGCCTGTTGTTCGATTTCCGGGCCTCGCCGGAGCTGCCCGCGGTCAGAGTGGACGACAAGCGCTTACGCCAGGTACTGCTCAACCTCCTGGGCAATGCGGTGAAGTTCACCGACCGCGGCGAAATCGTCCTCAGCGTACAGCGCGTCGCGACCTCGGGGAACGGCCAAACCACGGTGCGGCTGCGCTTCGAAGTGGAGGACAGCGGGATCGGCATGAGCGAGGAACAGCTCGCGCGCATCTTCCAGCCCTTTGAACAGGTGAGTGAAATACGGCGGCGCGAAGCGGGAACGGGCTTGGGCCTGGCCATCAGCCAGCAACTCGTTGGGCTGATGGGCGGGAATATCCATGTACGCAGCGAATTGGGCAAGGGCAGCCTGTTCTGGTTCGAGTTGGACCTGCCGGTCGCCAAGCCCCTGATAACCGAGCTGTCGGTACAACCGCCCATCGCCGGTTATGAAGGCCCACGCAAGAAAATACTGGTTGTCGATGACGTGCCGCACAATCGCGCCATGCTGATCGAAGCCTTGCAAGCGCTCGGTTTCGAGGTCTTCGACGCGAAGAATGGCGAGGAATGCCTGGAAATGCTCGACGGCGTCCGCCCTGATCTCATCGTGACGGATGTCATGATGCCGGTCATGGATGGATGGGAAGCGACGCGCAGGATACGCCGCATGCCGGAGTTCGCCGGCATCCCCGTCATCATCGTCACGGCCAGCGCGAGCCGCGAAGATGAGGCGAAAAGCCTGGAAGTTGGCGCCAACGCCTTCATTCCCAAACCCATCGAACATGCCATCCTGCTGAAGACCATCGGCGATCTGCTGTCCCTGACCTGGATTCACGACGAGACCGCGCTGGAAAACGCCGAAGGGACGGGGGACTTCGTCGTTCCGCCACAACACGAAATCGAGGCGCTTTACCGGCTCGCCCGACTGGGCAGCATGGAAATGATCAGGGCGCGCGCGGATTACCTGAAACAACTAGACCAGCACTACATTCCCTTCGCGGCACGGCTGCGGCACCTCGCGGAAAGCTATCAATCCAAGGCAATCATGACTCTGGTGGAACGGCATCTTTCTAAACCGGAAGTAACGCGGACGGGAAGCCCGCCGACCTGACTACCGCATCGCTCAGAGGGCGCGGACAATTCTTTCGTCAGCGCCTGCAACTCGCCGGCCTGGCGCCAGTCCAACTCCTCATTCCACGTCAGATTGGAAGGGGGCAGCGATGAAACCAATGCGATGGGCCGCGCTGGCGGCAGGCGCCGGCTTGCTGCTGGCGGTACTGGTTCCCACGTTGGCCGGGCGGCCCGGCGCGCCCGCCACGTTCGACCCCTTGTTTTCCGGCGCGGCGCTGTGCACGCCGGCGCAGGCCGGGCGCCCTCCCCTGCTGGAACGGATGATCCTGGCGCAGGCCGAAACCCGGCCGTTCCAGCCTGAGCAGCAAAAGCCGGGGCCCGGCGCGCAGGGCACGCCGCCGCTATACAAGGACCTGGGTACGCTGCATGTACCGGTCACCACCGCCAAACCGCGCGCGCAGGCATATTTCGACCAGGGCCTGCGGCTGGCCTTCAGCTTCAATCACGCCGAGGCGGCGCGCGCTTTCCGCGCCGCCCAGCAATTCGACCCGAACTGCGCCATGTGCTACTGGGGCGAAGCGCTGGTG
>CBFGOU010000968.1:0-1787 GCA_965650445.1 uncultured Oxalobacteraceae bacterium
GTCGGTCTCGTACAGCGCCGAGCGCCAGCTGCTGCGCGAACTGCGCACCGATTACAACAGCCAGTACTGGTCGCTGGCCGCGCGCGTGCAGAACTACCAGATCCTGCAGGACCCGGCCGCGGCGACCGATCCGACCCTGACGGTGGCGCGCCCTTACGACCGGCTGCCCGAAATCCTGTTCCACGCCGGCCGTTACGACGTGGCCGGTTTCGACTGGGCGCTGGACGCGCAGATCACGCGTTTCTCGCACCCCGATCTGGTCAGCGGCAACCGCATGGTGGTGCAGCCGCAGATCAGCTATCCGTTCGTGCGGCCCGGCTACTTCATCACGCCCAAGCTGCAGCTGCAGGCCAGCGCTTACCAGATCGACCGCAATGCCGTCACCGGCGAGGCGGCGCGCTCGCTCAACCGTACGCTGCCCACCTTCTCGCTCGACAGCGGGCTGGTGTTCGAACGCCCGGCCAAGCTGCTCGGCAAGGCCATGACGCAGACGCTGGAGCCGCGCGTGTTCTACGTGTACACGCCGTACAAGGACCAGAGCCAGTTCCCGAACTTCGATTCGGCCGAGTCGAGTTTCAATTTTGCCCAGCTGTTCAATGAAAACCGCTTCATCGGTTCGGACCGGATCTCGGACGCCAACCAGGTCACCACCGCGCTGGTGTCGCGCTTCATCGAACCGAACGGCACCGAGCGCCTGCGCCTGGCGCTGGGCCAGCGCTTTTATCTGAGCGAGCAGCGCGTGCAGCTCGACGGCAGCACCCCGCGCACCGAGAGCAAGTCGGACGTGCTGCTGGCGGCCGCCGGGCGCATCTCGGAAACCTGGAGCTTCGACAGCGCCGTCGAATACAATGCCAGCAAAAGCAGTGTGGTAACCTCCAACGCGGGTGTGCAGTACAGTCCCGCGCCGCTGAAGGTGATCAACGCCGAGTACCGCTATCTGCGCGACAGTTTCAAGAATATGGACGTGTCGAGCCAGTGGCCGCTGACGAATCGCTGGTTCGGCGTCGGCCGGGTCAGCTATTCGATGCTCGACCATAAAGTTCTGGAAAGTCTGCTGGGGCTGGAGTACAAGGCCGACTGCTGGGTGTTCCGCATGGGCGCGCAGCGCTTCGTGACCACCGCGCGCAACA
The DNA here is from genome assembly GCA_965650445.1 of uncultured Oxalobacteraceae bacterium. GTDB lineage: Bacteria > Pseudomonadota > Gammaproteobacteria > Burkholderiales > Burkholderiaceae_D > Telluria_A. The sequence goes on from CBFGOU010000968.1 coordinate 1,131, forward strand.
CGTCCACGCCGATCTTCTTCCAGCTCGAACTGAACGGACTGTCCAAGCTCGGCTTCGGCAGCCCGCTCGAGTCGTTCTATCGCAGCATTCCCGGCTATACCAGGGTCAATCCGGCCACCTCGACCCGCTAAGGCCTGATTAATCGTGACCGGGTATAAAGTAGCAGCAGTTTTTTCGCAGTTTCACCAGATATGAGTGGTTCCAGATATGCGTAAAGCCAGTGTGCACCAATTCAAACTCGCGGCGCTCGCGCTGTCCGCGCTGATGGCCGGCCAGGCCGCCGCCCAGAGCGCGGCCCCGGCCGCCGCCAAGCCGGCCGCCAAGCCTGCCGCCGCGCCGGCCAAGCCGACCGGTGGCTTCCTGCCGCCGGCCGCGGCCGACGCCAACGTGATCGATTCGATCGCGGTGGTGGTCAACGACGAGGTCATCACCCGCAACGAGATCGCCGCGCGCGTGCGCGCCGTGGAAGCGAATATGCGGGCGCAGAAGGCGCCCATCCCGGATGCGGCCAACCTGCAGCGCCAGGTGGTCGAGAGCATGATCGTCGAGCGCGCCCAGTCGCAGCTGGCCAAGGAAATGGGTGTGAAGGTCGAAGACCAGATGCTCGACCGCGCGATCGGCCGGATCGCCGAGCAGCAGAAGATGAGTGTGCAGGAG
>CBFGOU010000969.1:0-1784 GCA_965650445.1 uncultured Oxalobacteraceae bacterium
CACGGAAAAAGGGTTGACCACCAAAAGCAGCATCCGGGTCGAAACCATGATGGGCATTATCGAGCCGCGCATCGAGCCGGACGGCAGCATCACCGTCGACATGGGCCCGCCGCGCCTGGACCCGGCCGAGGTGCCGTTCCAGGCCAGCGGACTGGGTGGCTGGGCTGAAGGCGACGACACCTTGTGGCCGCTGTCGCTGAAAGGCCACAGCAAGACCGTGTTCGTGTCGGTGGTGTCGATGGGCAACCCGCACGCCGTGCAGGTGGTGGACGATGTCGACCTGGCGCCGGTGGCCGAAACCGGTCCGCTGATCGAGCAGCACACGCGCTTTCCCAACAAGGTCAATGCCGGCTATATGCAGGTCATGGACCGCCACCATATCCGTCTGCGCGTGTTCGAACGGGGCGCGGGCGAAACCCTGGCCTGCGGGACTGGTGCCTGCGCGGCCGTGGTTGCCGGCATCCGCCGTGGCCTGCTCGATTCGCCGGTCAAGGTCAGCGCGCGCGGCGGTGAACTGTCGATCGCCTGGGTCGGGATCGGCCAGCCGGTGTATCTGAGCGGGCCGGCGGTGACGGTGTTCGAAGGCGAAATCGCGCTTTAAGAGAGTGCTTTAAGAGGCGATTTCAAAATGGCGTGGGGTTGTTGCAGCTCCTTGCCGTGCAGGCTAAGGCCGTTCCCGGCCTCGGCCGGGAACGAGCGCTGCTTAGTGCTCAGGCCGCCATTTCGTACGCGTCCGCGTCACTGTCCTCAGGGCCGGCCAGCTCGGGAACCAGGGTCTTGAGCCGGTACAGGCGCTGGCGGTAATTTCCTTCCGGTCCATTCGGCCCACAGTCGACGTTTTCGAACAGTTTCCCAATCCGGTCCAGCATCTGGCGCTCTTGCGCGCTGCCCACCGCCACCAGACGGCGCTTGCTGCGCCCGTAACTGGCGCGGATGTCGATAACCAGGCAATGGCCCTGGTCGGCACTCTTGATGTCGATCAGCAGCGCCTCGGCGCGGGTCAGGTGAAACATTGCCGCCAGTTCGAGCCGCGCGCCCAGCAGCGGGTGGCTGGCCGCCAGGTTGCGGCGCGGTACCAGGCTCTCGCACCAGGAATAGGCCGGGCCCTGCCCGCGCGGCGCGATCTTGTCCAGCGCCTCCTGAGCCTCGACGCAATCCTGGGCGGCGGCCTTTTGCAGCCAGTACACGGCACGCACGTCGTTATTTTCATGCTCGCGGCGCGCACGCCAGGCACTGTTGCCGCACTCCAGCTGCGCCTCGCGGTAGCCCATCTCGGCGGCGCGCTCCAGATAGCGCTGGGCATCGGCAACATTGCGCTGCGAAAACTCCGGCTTGATATAGATGCGCGACAAGGCATACCAGGCTTCGGCCAGCCCCTGCTCGCCGGCCAGGGTCAGCCAGCGGATGGCTTTCTTGAAATTGGCCGAGCCGGCGCCCGCCGCCACGCGCCGGCCGTCGACCTGCATGCGCGCACACCACAGGCCGACCGCCAGCTGGGCATGACGGTCGTGTTCGGCGGCGGCGATTTCCCAGAACTGGTGAATTTCGTCGGCGCTGGCGTGATGGCCGCCCCGCCCTTGTTCCAGCAGGCGCGCGCAGCGCGACAGCAAGGTGACTTCTTCCGGGCTGGGCCGCAGGGTCAGTTTGTTGCCGATGGCCAAGGCGGCGGCCAGCTGACGCGCCAGCGGCAAGGCGCGCTGCAGGTAGGCGCTCCATTGGTAGTCTTCCCAGAAGCCGCTCAATGCGGCGCACTCGCCGGCCGGCAACACCCCGCCGCCGCTGCG
>CBFGOU010000970.1:0-1778 GCA_965650445.1 uncultured Oxalobacteraceae bacterium
ATGTACAGCAGCATCGCGCTCATGTTCGCCGAATCGAGCAAGACCTTCGGCACCTGTTTGAGGGTCATATCCTTGTAGACGAAGACGGCGATGACGAAGGCATAGACCGCGGCCATCGCTGCCGCTTCGGTCGGCGTAAAGACCCCTGAATAGATGCCGCCCATCACGATCACGATCAGCAACAGTCCCCATGCGCTCTTGCGGAACGTGACAAAGCGCTCGCCCCAAGTCGCCTTCGGCAAGCGCGGATAGCCCTTCTTGCGTGCCAGGTACCAGGTGGTCAGACCGAGCAGGAAGGCCAGCATCAAGCCGGGCACCACACCCGCCATGAACAGCTTGCCGACCGACGTGTTGGTCGACACCGAATACATCACCATCACGATCGATGGCGGGATCAGGATGCCCAATGCGCCGGAGGTGGTGATGACGCCGGCGCCGAACTTGTTGGGGAACCCCTGCTTGACCATGGCCGGCAGAATGATGGAGCCGATCGCGACCACAGTGGCCGGGCTGGAGCCGGATACCGCGGCAAACAAGGCACAGGCCATCACGCCCGCCAACGCCAGGCCGCCATGCCAGTGGCCGACCATCGAGGTGGCGAAGTTGATCATGCGCCGCGCGACGCCGCCGTGCGTCAGGAAATTACCCGCGAGGATAAAGAACGGGATCGCCATGATCTCGAACTTTTCGATGCCGGTAAACAGCTTCAAGGCCACCGACTGCACCGGCACATCGGTCATCGTAAACAGGAAGGTCAGGACGGTGAGGCCAAGCGAGATCGAAATCGGCATGCCCGTCAGCATCAGCACGAACAGCAGGACGAAGATGATGAGTGCGTTCATGTCGACGCTCCTTTATGGGTCAGTTCGTCGACTTCTTCGCTGATCAGCTTTTCGTCCAGGCCGTCCACATGCGAATGATCGTGCTTCGGCAAAGTGCCGGTCTTGATGAATTGCCATGCCACTTGCAGAAAGCGGAACGACATCAGGTAAGAGCCCAGCGGCACGGCCAGGTAGACCGTCCACATCGGGATTTCGAGATCGGCCGATACCGAATCGGTATGGCCGATATCCCAGACGAAGTGCGCACCCAGCGTGCCGACGATGCCGGTAAAGCTTGCGCCGGCCAGCAAACCGAACACGATGAATTTATTGCGCCACGGCGTATCGAGGCGGTTGATCAGCACGTCGACCCCGACGTGGATGCCGGTGCGCACGCCATAGGCGGCGCCGAACTTGGCCATCCACACGAACATGTAGATCGTCAGTTCCTGGGCCCAGCTGGTATTGAGCTTGATGAGGAAATCCTGCACCACCGGAATCGGCAGACCGGATGTGTAACGGTGGATCACCGCAACGAAAATGATGAGTGTCGCGAGTCCCATCAGGGTTGCAATCAGCCACTCTTCCAAGTGATTGAGAAATTTCATGTGTCCTCCCTGGTTTGCAGATGCGATCGGCCGTGCGCCATCAGCTGCAAATTGTCCAGAATATTAGTGTGGCATGCCGGTTGAATGTGGGCGCATCACGATGTGCCCTGCACATTCCCCCATTCACCGCGGCGATATTCGATGAAGGCGGTTGATGCCGCCACCCTCATCTCGACGGCATCAGCCGATTACTTCTTCGCCATCGCTTCCTTGTTGATCGCGTCGATCAGGTCCTTGCCGATGCGGCCTTCCATCTCTTTCTGCACCGGCAGCAGGGCCTTGCGCCACGCGGCCTGTTCCTGTTCGGTCAGTTCATAGATCTTGGTCTTGCCGCTCTTGCGCACCGCCG
>CBFGOU010000971.1:0-1777 GCA_965650445.1 uncultured Oxalobacteraceae bacterium
CAGCGCCTGCAGCGTATCCAGCTCATCACGCGACTCCACGTTGAAGCGCGCGACCCCGGCGTCCAGTGCCTCCGCGATCTCGTCAGGCGTCTTGCCGACCCCGGAGAACACGATCCGCTCCGCGGGAATGCCCGCTCGCAGGCTGCGCCTCAATTCACCCGCCGACACGATGTCGGCGCCGATGTCCGCCTCGCCCATCAGCTGCAGGATGGCGACGTTGCTGTTGGCCTTGACCGCGTAGCAAAGCATCGCGTCGATGCCCTGGAGCGCGGATTGCAGCTCGGCGATGCGTCGCCGCACCGCGGGCGCCGAGTACGCATGCAGCGGGGTGCCCACTTTTGCCGCCAGCGCCTGGAGATCGACGCCGTCCACCATTCCGGCATGAGACGCCTCGCCGTGCGTGATATCGACCATGCATCCCATGCCCTTCTCCTGCTGCAACCTGCCACCCCGCGCACCGCGGCGCCGGCCGCGGACAAAGAAAAAAACGGCGGCCTGTCCGCACAGGCCGCCAACGGGGAAGGCATCAGAAGCTGTAGGTCACGACCAGTTGCATGAAGCGCGGCGCCTGCCAGCGGGTGCCCTGGCCGAAGTAGGGCATCTGGGTACCGGGCGTGCTTTCGTAACGGGAATGCACGTTGACGACCGTCTGGCTGTTGAGCAGGTTGTAGACGGAGAAGCGCGCCTTCAGGTCGATGTCCTCCACCGGCAGGGTCCAGGTGACGTTGACGCTCAGGTCCTTGACCCAAGGCATGCGGCCGAACGCGCCGCGCGGGGTGTAGACCAGCTCGCGGGTCGAGTAGTCGCCGCAACCGGACACGCAGATCCAGCCCGAGCCGCCGCCGCTGAACTCGCCGGGGCCGCCGGCACTGCGGTTGTCGTTGGGCCAGCGCACGCCGAAGGCGGTGATCGGGCCGCCGGAAATCGCGGAGTACGTCGCGCCGAAGCTCCACATCTCGTTGAGCTTGTAGCTGCCGCGGAACTTGAGCTGGTGGCGGTGGTCGTTGAACAGGACGCCGTAGCGCTCGTTGACGGCCGGATGGTCGTAGAACTGCACCAGATTGGTGTCCGCGTAGCCCGAGTCGGAGTTCACCGGGCCTTCGATGTTGCCCTCGGACTTCGACCAGAGGTAGCTCGCGTTGAACGCCCACTTGTCGTCCCAGGCGCGATCGACCTGGAACTCGACTGCCTTGTAGGTACGGCGCGGCTTCTTGTAACCGGTGGTCAGGCCGCTGCCGATCCCGAGGTAACCCTCCTCGGAGCTGTCGAACGTCACCCACTCGCTCGTGTCCTCGCACCACAGGGTGACCTCTTCACCCGGGTTGATGATGGGGAAGCTCGAGTAACCCGGGCAGCCCGGGACATTGTTGATGCGCGCGTCTTCCACGGCGCGGTTCACCTTGCGGTAGGTCGCATTGATGCCGTACGACCACGCCTGGTTGATCGCGTGCTGGAAGCCCAGGATGTATTCGTCCTGGTACACCATCTTCAGGTCGCGCGAGACCTCGGTACGGAGGTCATCGGGCGCCGGGATGTTGCCCTCGGTATTGACCGACCCGAGTTGCGTGCCGAGGTCCGGGAACAGGTAGGTGCCGCCCGTGACCGGGTCGGTCTGCTGGATCCAGCCATCGAGCACGTAATAGGTGTGCTCGTCGGTGGTGCCGCCGCCGAAATAGTCGGCGAGCTTGTTGGTCAGCGGCAGGTAGTAGCGGCCTGCGTTGCCGAACAGCTTGGTCGTGCCGTCGCCCTTCATGTCCCAGCTGAAGCCCAGGCGCGG
>CBFGOU010000972.1:0-1775 GCA_965650445.1 uncultured Oxalobacteraceae bacterium
ACCCTGCGCGGCAAGGGTGTCGCCCTGTCCCATCGCTTCGACGACAGCGTCACCTACCAGACCCTGCTGGCCGACTTCACCAGCGCGTTTCACGACCTGCGCGGGGCGGGCGGGGTCGCCAAATACCTGGACCCGCAGAGCTACATCGAATCGCAAAAGCTGGCTGCCCGGCTGCTCGATGCCGGCTCGATGGGCATTCTCTATCCCAGCGTGCGGCGCCCGGACGGCACTTGCCTGGCGTGTTTCCGCCCTGCCCTGGTCGGCAATGTGCGCAAGGGCCAGGCGTATCGCCTGACCTGGTCCGGCTCGCCCACGCCTCTGATCGAAGCCATCTGAACATGAATATGCAAACCAAGCCTGAAAACGACATCGAACTGCGCCAGAAGATCAACCGTGAAACCGCCCGTCTGCCATGGGCGGAACTGCAGCGCCACTTTGCCCAGGGCACGGTGATCTATGTGAGCGAAGAACTCGATCTGGTGGACGTGGCCGTGCGCATCTCGCACGACGACAAGAACAGCATTGCGCGCTGGATGAATGAAGGCAAGGTCGCCAAGGTCAGCGACCAGCAGGCGCAGGCCTGGACGGCCGCCTCAGCCGAACTGTGGACCTCGGTCGTCAGCCCCTTCGTGCTGGTGCAGCCGCAGAAGTCCCCGCTGCACTGATTTACCTGGCCAGATCGATTCCGTACAAGGCCAGAGCGCGCGCGCTGCCATCGTCGGCGCGCAGCTGCGTCACGTTCATCAGCCCGGCCGCGCGGGCCAGCCCGGTCATGCCCGGCGGCGCATGGAACACCACCGGTCCCGCCGGTTTCAAACGCGTAAAGCGCCAGCTGCGCGCTTGCCCGTGCACGGCCCGAGTCAGCGTTTTGGCGGCCTTGATATAGGCAACCAGGATGTCGCGATTCGTATCGGGCGAGGCAAGCACGGTCTTGCTGCCGTCCAGGCCGGGAAAGCCGCCGCCACCGCTGGCGCGGTAGTTGTTGGTCGCCACCACGAATTCATTGGCCGCCGTTACCGGCACGCCGCGGTAGCTCAGCTTGCGGATGCGCTGACCCGGCGCCTGCGACAGGTCGATCTCGTAACTCACGTCGGTCGACGTGAGCGCGTCGAAGTTATAGGTTGGAAAATTCGGATTGACCAGTTCCTGCGCCTGCGCCTTGCCCGCATCGATGGTGTTGAAGCGCTCGGCGCCGCGCTCCAGCCACGCTTTCAGTTCCGCCCCGTTGACCTTGACCGCGTACAGCGCGTTCGGATACAGGTACAGGTCGGCCGCGCTGTTGAGCGCCACGCCGCCCGCCGCGACATCGGTATAGTCCTTCAGGCCGGCGCTGCCGGCCTTGAACGGCGCCGCCATCGACAGCACCGGCAACTGCGCCAGCTGAGGCAGGTTGGCCTGGATATAGCGTTTCACGTAGTCGGCCTGCGCCAAATTGACGATGGCGATGGCCGACACATCGCCCACGTCGGCGAAATAGGTCGACATGCGAAAACCGCTGACCCCGATCGGCGTCTTGACATAGGCAATCGTGGCCGCGTGTTCGGCTGCGACCAGCGCCGCGACGGCCGGGTCGGGCGCCACGAACGATTTGTCCGGCAGCTGGGTGGCGCGCGCTTCGACCACGGTGTGGGATTTGTCCACGCTCCAGCGCCCGCCGTCATAGCGCAGCTTGAGCGCGATCACGCCCAGGTGCGAGCCCCACAAGTTGGCCATCACGGCCGGCACCCCGTTGACCGTTCCCTTGACCTTGTCCACGCCCGGCAAGTTAAATTGCG
>CBFGOU010000973.1:0-1772 GCA_965650445.1 uncultured Oxalobacteraceae bacterium
CAGGCCGGCGCGCGCGGCGCCGCTGCCGGCCAGTACGCCGGTCACCTGCAGGCGCTCGCCCATGCCGAAGGCCACGTGGGCCGCTTCATTGTATTCGCCGGCGTAGGAATAGCGGTTCTTGGCGGTGAAGCCGAGCAGGTTCTTCGCATGCGACTTGCATAGCTCGGCGTTGTTGATCAGCAGCGGCGCGGCCACCCGGTACAGGCGGTCCTGCAGATTGGCCATGCGGGTGAGGGTGTCGGCGGCCGCCGCCATTTTGGGGCTGAGGACCGGTGCCGGTTCGGCGGCCGGCTGGTCCTGCGGTGCGGTGGCGGCGGGGGCCTGTCTAACCGGGCCGGGGGTGCTGCAAGCGGACAGCAAAAGCGCCATGGCGATTGCCGGCAGGGCGGCCGGACGCAGACCAATGATGCGGGGCATAGAACTTCTCCATTTTTTTATTGTTTGCCGGTGCTGCCGAAACCGTTAGCACCGCGTTCGGTGGTGTCGAATTCGTCGACGACGTTGAAACCGACCTGCAGGACAGGCACGACGACCAGCTGCGCCAGGCGATCCATCGGTTGCAGGGTGAATGCCTGGTGGCCGCGGTTCCAGGTCGATACCATCAGCTGGCCCTGATAGTCGGAGTCGATCAAGCCTACCAGATTCCCCAGAACGATGCCGTTCTTGTGGCCCATGCCGCTGCGCGGCAGGATCATGGCGGCGTAGCCGGGATCGGCCAGGTGAATCGCCAGGCCGGTGGGAATGAGCACGGTCTGGCCGGCCTCGATGGTGAGCGGGGCGTCGATGCAGGCGCGCAGGTCAAGGCCGGCGCTGCCGGGCGTGGCGTAGTGCGGCAGCAGTTCGCGCATGCGTTGGTCGAGAATCTTGATGTCGATGGTTTTCATGGATGCTTTGCTTTATTTGAGAAGCGAGCGCTGTTCGAGGCGCTTGGCGATTTCGGAAATCAGCTGGCGCGCGAGGGTGAGCTTGTCGGCGCGCGGCAGCACGGTGTGGCCGGTTTCGTCGAACAGCACGATGGTGTTGTCGTCGGCGCCGAAGGTGTGGTGGCCGATGTTCCCGACTAACAGCGGGATGCCTTTCTTCTCGCGCTTGACGGCGCCGTACTGCACCAGGTTTTCCGATTCGGCGGCGAAGCCGACGCAGTAGGGCCAGCCGGATATCGAGGTGGTGGCGGCCACCGCCGCGAGGATGTCGGCGTTCTGTTCGAACTGCAGTACGGGCACGGCGCCGTCGTCCTGCTTTTTCATTTTCTGGTCGCTGGCATTGACCACGCGCCAGTCGGCCACCGCGGCCACGCCGATGAAGATATGCTGGCCGCCGACGGCGGCCATGACGGCGTCGTGCATCTGCTGGGCGCTTTGCACATTGGTGCGGCGTACGCCATGCGGGGTGGGCAAGGTGGTCGGGCCGGACACCAGGGAGACGTCGGCGCCGGCTTCGCGCGCGGCGCGGGCGATGGCGTAACCCATCTTGCCGGACGAGAGATTGGTGATGCCGCGTACCGGGTCGATGGCTTCGAAGGTCGGACCGGCGGTAATGAGCACGCGCTTGCCGGCCAATACCTTCGGCTGGAAGGAGGCGACCAGTTCTTCGAGCAGGTCGAGCGGTTCGAGCATGCGGCCAAGGCCCACTTCGCCGCAGGCCTGTTCGCCGGCGGCCGGGCCGAGGATCTTGATGGCATCAGCGCGCAGCTGGGCGGCGTTGCGCTGGGTGGCGGGGTTCTGCCACATCTCCACGTTCATGGCCGGCGCCACCATCAACGGGCAGCGCCG
>CBFGOU010000974.1:0-1767 GCA_965650445.1 uncultured Oxalobacteraceae bacterium
CGCGGCAACGCGTACTGGTCGGGCGACCAGGGCGCCAGCTGGAGCAAGGCCGACACCGGCGTGCAGGCCGCGCTGGCGGGCGGCGCCGAGCTGGCCGACGGCACCCTGGCACTGGTCAGCCAGGGCGGCGACGTGCTGCTCTCGCGCGACCAGGGCCGCAGCTTTGCGGTCCAGCCGCCTGGCGCCCTGCCCCCGGCGCTGCCGCTGGCCGCCGTAGCGCAGGCCGGCGACGGCGCGCTGGTGGTCGCCGGCCTGCGCGGCCTGCACCGCGCCACTCTCACCCCAACCCGGTAAACGCACCATGAACGCTGATCAAGATCTGGAACAACAACCGGTGGTCCGGCGCCTTGAGGACTTCGACACCGCCTCCGGCAACCTGGGCGAGCGCGCCCTGTTCAATCACCGCCCGCTGATGATTCTGCTTTGCCTGCTGGCGACCATCCTGCTCGGCTGGCAGTCGACCCGCATCAAGCTCAATGCCAGCTTTGAGAAGATGATCCCGAGCGGCCACCCGTACGTGGTCAACTACCTGGCCAACAAGAGCGACCTGAGTGGCCTGGGCAATGCGGTGCGGATTGCCGTCGAAGCCGGTCCCGGCGGGATTTACGAGCCGGCCTACCTGGATACCCTGCGCCGCCTGAACGACGAACTGTTCCTGCTGCCGGGCGTGGACCGGCCGTTCATGAAGTCGCTGTGGACGCCCAGCACGCGCTGGGCCTCGGTGACCGAGGAAGGCCTCGACGGCGGCACCGTGATCCCGGACGGCTACGACGGCTCGCCCGCCAGCCTGGCGCAGCTGCGCGCCAACGTGGCGCGCTCCGGCGAGATCGGCCAGCTGGTGGCGGCCGACTTCAAGTCGACCATCGTGTTCGTGCCGCTGCTGGAAGAGCTCGATTACCGCTTCCTGTCCGAGCGGCTCGAACAACTGCGCGCCAAATACCAGGCCGAAGGCGTGCGCATCCACATTACCGGCTTTGCCAAGATCGTCGGCGACCTGATCGACGGCTTGCGCCAGGTGCTGCTGTTCTTCGTGCTGGCCATCGGCATCGCCAGCGCGGTGCTGTTCTGGTACACGCGCTGCTGGCGCAGCACCGCGCTGGTCGTGGTCTGTTCGCTGGTGGCGGTGCTGTGGCAGTGCGGCCTGCTGGCCACCCTGGGTTATGAACTCGATCCGTATTCCATCCTGGTGCCCTTCCTGGTGTTCGCCATCGGCATGAGCCATGGCGCCCAGAAAATGAACGGCATCATGCAGGATGTCGGCCGCGGCACCCACCGCGTGGTGGCGGCGCGCTACACCTTCCGCCGCCTGTTCGCAGCGGGCCTGACGGCCCTGCTGTGCGACGCGGTCGGCTTCGCGGTGCTGGCGATCATCCAGATCAAGGTGATCCAGGATCTGGCCGTGATCGCCAGCATCGGCGTGGCGGTGCTGATCTTTACCAATCTGGTGCTGCTGCCGATCCTGCTGTCCTACACCGGCGTCAGCGCCAAGGCCGCCGAACGCAGCCTGCAGGCCGACAGCGGCGAACGCCAGCCCTGGCTGTGGACCGCGCTGGAGCGTTTCACCCAGCGCCGCTGGGCCGCCGCCGCGGTGGCTGCCAGCGTGCTGCTGGGCGTCCTGGGCTTCGTCTACAGCCTCAATCTGAAGGTGGGCGACCTCGATCCGGGCGCGCCGGAACTGCGCGCCGATTCGCGCTACAACCGCGACAACGCCTTCATGGTGTCCAACTACGCGGCCAGTTCCGACATCCTGGTCGTCATGATCAAGAC
>CBFGOU010000975.1:0-1765 GCA_965650445.1 uncultured Oxalobacteraceae bacterium
GCTCGTCATCAAGAACCTGCTGGCTAAAATCGGCATCGACCCGGCATCCGTCAACGAAGTCATCCTGGGCCAGGTGCTCACCGCCGGCGCCGGCCAGAACCCGGCCCGCCAGGCCGTCATCAAGGCTGGCCTGCCGAACATGGTCCCGGCATTTACCGTCGGCAAGGTCTGCGGCAGCGGCCTGAAAGCCACCCACCTGGCCGCACAGGCCATCAAATGCGGCGACGCCGACATCATCATCGCCGGCGGCCAGGAAAACATGAGCGCCTCGCCGCACGTGCTCAACGGCTCGCGCGACGGTTTCCGCATGGGCGACGCCAAGCTGACCGACACCATGGTCGTCGACGGCCTGTGGGACGTGTACAACCAGTACCCCATGGGCATCACGGCCGAGAACGTCGCCAAGAAATTCGACATCTCGCGCGCCGAGCAGGACGAATTCGCGCTGCAGTCGCAGCTCAAGGCGGAAGCGGCGCAAAAGGCCGGCAAGTTCAAGGATGAAATCATCCCGCTGGAAATCGTGTCGAAAAAAGGCTCGGTCCTGTTCGACACCGACGAGTATCCAAAGCACGGCAGCACCCTGGAAGCGCTGGCCAGCCTGCGTCCAGCCTTCGACAAGGCCGGTACCGTCACCGCCGGTAACGCGTCGGGCCTGAACGACGGCGCCGCCGCCGTCATCATGATGTCGGCCTCGAAGGCCAAGGAACTCGGCCTGACTCCGCTGGCCCGCATCAAGGCCTACTCGTCGGCCGGCCTGGACCCGAGTGTCATGGGCATGGGCCCGGTCTCGGCCAGCCAGCTGTGCCTCAAAAAGGCAGGCTGGACCCACCAGGACGTCGACCTGATGGAAATTAACGAAGCCTTCGCCGCCCAGGCGGTCGCGGTCAACAAGGAAATGGGCTGGGACACCAGCAAAATCAACGTCAATGGCGGCGCGATCGCCCTCGGCCACCCGATCGGTGCGTCCGGCGCGCGCGTGCTGGTGACCCTGCTGCACGAAATGGTCCGGCGCGACGCCAAGCGTGGCCTGGCCAGCCTGTGCATCGGCGGCGGCATGGGCGTGGCCCTGGCGGTAGAGCGCGACTGACTCAACAAGACATAACAGGAGAATAAAAATGGCAAGAGTAGCATTGGTAACTGGCGGCATGGGTGGTCTGGGTGAAGCGATCTGCTTCAAGCTGGCCGCCCTCGGATACAAGGTCGTGGCGACCTATTCGCCAGGCAACAAGAAAGTCGACAGCTGGCTGTCCGCCACCAAGGAACAGGGTTACGACTTCAAGGCCTACGAGTGCGACGTGGCCGACTACGAGTCGGCGCAAGCCTGCGTGGCCAAGATCACGGCCGAAGTCGGCCCGGTCGATGTGCTGGTCAACAACGCCGGCATCACCCGCGACATGACCTTCAAGAAGATGGACAAGCCGAACTGGGACGCCGTCATGGGCACCAATCTCGACTCCGTGTTCAACATGACCAAGCCGGTGTGCGACGGCATGGTCGAGCGCGGCTGGGGCCGGATCATCAACATCTCGTCGGTCAACGGTCAGAAGGGTGCTTTCGGCCAGACCAACTATTCGGCCGCCAAGGCTGGCATGCACGGCTTCACCAAGGCGCTGGCGCTGGAAGTGGCGCGCAAGGGCGTGACCGTGAACACCATTTCGCCGGGCTACATCGGCACCAAGATGGTCATGGAAATCCCGAGCGAAGTGCTCGACACCAAGATCATCCCGCAAATTCCGATGGCCCGCCTGGGCAAGCCGGAAGAAGT
>CBFGOU010000976.1:0-1759 GCA_965650445.1 uncultured Oxalobacteraceae bacterium
CGATGGGCGTGCACACCGGCGACTCGATCACCGTGGCGCCGGCGCAGACGCTGACCGATAAAGAGTATCAGATCATGCGCAACGCTTCGCTGGCAGTGCTGCGCGAAATCGGCGTCGATACCGGCGGCTCCAACGTGCAGTTCTCGATCAACCCGGCCGATGGCCGCATGATCGTCATCGAAATGAATCCGCGCGTGTCGCGTTCGTCGGCGCTGGCCTCGAAAGCGACCGGCTTCCCGATCGCCAAGGTGGCGGCCAAGCTGGCCGTGGGCTTCACGCTCGACGAGCTGCGCAACGAGATCACCGGCGGCGCGACCCCGGCCTCGTTCGAGCCGTCGATCGACTACGTCGTGACCAAGATCCCGCGTTTCACGTTCGAGAAATTCCCATCCGCCGACCACCACCTGACCACCCAGATGAAATCGGTGGGCGAGGTGATGGCGATCGGCCGCACTTTCCAGGAATCGTTCCAGAAGGCGCTGCGCGGCCTGGAAGTGGGCGTCGATGGCCTGAACGAAAAGACCCGCGACCGCGAGAAGATCGAAGAAGAACTGGGCGAGCCGGGTCCGGACCGCATCTGGTACGTGGGCGACGCGTTCGCGCAAGGCTTCACGCTGGAAGAAGTGCACCAGCTGACCAAGATCGATCCATGGTTCCTGATTCAGATTAAGGAAATCGTCGACATCGAACTGTGGCTGGACACCCAGAAGCTGGACGCGCTGGACAAGCCGACCCTGTACAAGCTCAAGCAAAAGGGCTTTTCGGACCGCCGCCTGGCCTTCCTGATGCACACCACCGATACCGCCGTGCGCGAACAGCGCCACGCGATGGGCATCCGTCCGGTGTACAAGCGGGTCGACACCTGCGCGGCCGAGTTTTCGACCGACACCGCGTACATGTACTCGACCTACGATGAAGAGTGCGAGTCCAACCCGACCGACAAGAAAAAGATCATGGTGCTGGGCGGTGGCCCGAACCGGATCGGCCAGGGTATCGAATTCGACTACTGCTGCGTGCACGCGGCGCTGGCGATGCGCGACGACGGCTACGAGACCATCATGGTCAACTGCAATCCCGAGACCGTGTCGACCGATTACGATACTTCGGACCGCCTGTACTTCGAATCGCTGACGCTGGAAGACGTGCTGGAAATCGTCGCGCTGGAAAAGCCGGTCGGCGTGATCGTGCAGTACGGCGGCCAGACTCCGCTGAAGCTGGCGCTGGACCTGGAGGCGAACGGCGTGCCGATCATCGGCACCTCGCCGGACATGATCGATGCGGCCGAAGACCGCGAGCGCTTCCAGCAGCTGCTGCAATCGCTGGGGCTGCGCCAGCCGCCTAACCGCACCGCGCGCACCGAGGCGGAAGCGTTGGCCCTGGCCGCTGAAATCGGCTATCCGCTGGTGGTGCGTCCTTCGTACGTGCTGGGCGGGCGCGCGATGGAAATCGTGCACGAGCAGCGCGACCTGGAACGCTACATGCGCGAAGCGGTCAAGGTGTCGAACGATTCGCCGGTGCTGCTGGACCGCTTCCTGAACGACGCGATCGAGTGCGACGTGGACTGCATCTCCGATGGCGAGACCACCTTTATCGGCGGCGTGATGGAGCACATCGAACAGGCTGGCGTGCACTCGGGCGATTCGGCCTGCTCGCTGCCGCCGTATTCGCTGTCGCAGGAAACCATCGATGAACTCAAGCGCCAGACTTCGCTGATGGCCAAGGGCCTGAACGTGGTCGGCCTGATGAACGTGCAGTTCGC
>CBFGOU010000977.1:0-1756 GCA_965650445.1 uncultured Oxalobacteraceae bacterium
ACGTGTTGATTGGAGCCAAGGATCTCGAGCCGCGCTGGCTCGACAAATGGTCTCGCTTGTCGAAGGACGCGCTGCGCCTGCCCACTCGGGCGCTCATCCAGCGCGATGACCTTACTGATCGGCTGGCCTCCATCGTCCAGCCCTCGCTGGTGTACGGCAAGGATGGCGCCAGCGCGCGCGCCTTCCGCACCCTGGCCAGCATGCCGCTGGCGCTGCGGTTCGGCAGCGCGCCGCAACTGGTGCAGCCGATCCATATCGACGATCTGTGCGAAGCCCTCGTCAAGCTGCTGCGCGAACCGGCGCCCTGGCACGGCGCCGCGCGCCTGGCGCTGGTCGGCCCGCGCGCGCTGCCCTTCACCGATTACCTGGCCGCCTTGCGCGCCGCCATGGGCATGGGCCGCCTGCGCGTGCTGCAACTGCCCGGCTGGCTGGCGCGCGGCCTGGCCCGCGTGGCCGGCAAGCTGCCCGGCGCCCTGCTCGATGCGGATGCGCTCAGCATGCTTAACCGCGGCAACAGTGCCGACGTGGCCGATACGGCGCGCCTGCTGGGCCGCTGGCCGCGTCCGCCGGAAGCGTTTATCGAAGATGCCCGGGCCGAACGCATGCAGGCCAAGCTTGGCTGGCTGCTGCCCATGCTGCGCGCCGCCATTGCCGCAGTGTGGATCGCCACGGCCATCGTCTCGGCCGGGCTGTATCCGGTCGGCCAAAGCTATGTGCTGCTCGAACGCAGCGGCATTCCTGCCGCGCTCGCGCCGCTGATGCTGTACGGCGCCTGCCTGCTCGACCTGTTGTTTGGCCTCGGCACCCTGTTTCTGCCGCGCCGGCGCTGGCTATGGCGCGCGCAGCTGGCGCTGATCGGCTTTTACACGGTCGTGATCGCCGTGCGCCTGCCGGAATTTTTGCTGCATCCCTACGGTCCCCTGACCAAGAACCTGCCGATGCTGGCCGCCATCTGGCTGCTGGCCGAACTTGAGGATAACTAACGTGGAATACCTGATCGTCAAATGGCTGCACATCCTCTCCTCGACATTTCTGTTCGGCACCGGAATCGGCTCGGCCTTCTACATGCTGTTCACCAGCCTGAGCCGCGACGTGCGCGCCATCGCCGTGGTCAGCCGCTACGTGGTGCTGGCCGACTGGATATTTACCTCCACCACCGTGGTGCTGCAGCCGCTGACGGGCTTTTACCTGATCCACCTGGCCGGCTATCCCTGGACCAGCGCATGGATCGTCTGGTCAATCGGCCTGTATTTCCTGGCCGGGGCGTGCTGGCTGCCGGTGGTGTGGATCCAGCTGCGCATGCGCGACCTGGCCCAGGTGGCCGCGCGCGACGGCACCGCGCTGCCGCAGCAATACTGGGCCTACCTGCGCCGCTGGACCCTGCTCGGCATTCCGGCCTTCCTTGCGCTGGTGATCGTGTTCTATCTGATGGTGGCAAAACCGCTCTGAGGCTGGGGCAGGGTGACGCGGAAACAGCAGCCGCCGCCCGGATTGTCCAGGCACACCACCGCGCCGCCATGATGGCGCGCGATCTGGCGCACCAGCGACAGGCCCAGGCCGACGCCGCCGGCCGCTTCGCTGGCGCCGGGCAGGCGGTAGAAGGGCGCGAAGATGGCTTCGCGCTGTTCCGGCGGCACGCCGGGGCCGCGGTCGCACACCTCGATGCGCACGCCGTCCGCCCCCTGCGTCAGGCGCAGGCGCACGGGGGTGCCGGCGCCGTAGCGCTGGGCATTTTCCAGCAGGTTGCGCAGCAGGC
>CBFGOU010000978.1:0-1756 GCA_965650445.1 uncultured Oxalobacteraceae bacterium
GGCGTCGTACGACAGGGCAGCGAAACCTATCGCGGTCGGAATCGCGCAGGCCAGCACCAGGGTGGTGGTTTTCGACCGGATCGACGGAAGCTTGCTTGCCTTGTTTGCCTGCACTGCCAGACCTCCAGATACCGCTGCATGATCAGAAAAACACCGCCGTGCGCGCAATGATGGTGCCCTTGTTGGTGTATGGCGCGCTCGCGCGCACCGACCCGGTGTCGGCCACGCCGTCGTCGAGGGCGGCATCGAGCTGCTGCGCCAGGGTGTCGGGCAGGTTATCGAAGCGCAGGCCGTTGCCGGCGCGCCCGCCGACCGCGTCGTTGTAAATATACACGGCGCCGCCCTGGGCGCTGGTCATGTGGTCGGTGGTGCCGTTGTAGGAACCGGTGATGAAGCCGGCCAGCGCCATGTGCTGCGGCGCCGACAGGTATTCGGTGATCTGGCCGTCGCCGTTGCCGTTGACGGTGGCGCCGCCCAGGTGGCTGGTGGCCATGGGATCGTCACCGGGCAGCGCGTGGAACTTGTCCTGGTAGGCGTTCACTGCGGCCGACAGGGCGTTGGCCTGCTGGATGATGTTCTTGGCCTTGGCGCTGTCGATCAGGCTCTGGCCTTTGAGCACGCCGCCCAGCAGCAGGCCGATGATCACCAGGACGATGGCGATTTCCACGAGGGTGAATCCGTTCTGTCGTTGCATGATGGCGTCTTTCATGAGATTGCTGGTGCATTCTAGCGCAGCCCTAGCGCGGGAGCGCCCCCGCGCTGACCATGCGGTTGAACAGGATGTTGGGCGAAATCCAGACCACCAGGTCGTCGAACTCGCCGCCCGGCGCGGCCGTGTTGCCGGTGGCCGCGCGCGCCACGAACGCGATGCCCGCAGGGGCCGCGTTGGTGCGCTCGTCGATGTTGGTGGTGCTGGCCGTGGCGGTGCGCACGCCCAGGTCGCTCACGCCGCCGTAGCCGTTCTTCCCGTGCGAGACGATCACCGCCGGGATGTCGTTGACATACGTGGCCGCCACCAGATTGCCGTGCGCATCGCGCGTGCCGATGGTGATGTCGCGCCGGGTGCGCAAATCGAACATGGTCTGGCTGTTGGAAAAGCTGGGCGACACGCTGTAGCGGTAGATGCGGCCCCAGGCGTCGAGCTTGGCGATGCCGAGCGTGGCCCACGGCAGCAAGCCCTGGCGCTTGGCGCAGTTGGCGCCGCTGCGGTCCTCCAGGCCGTTGCTGGCCGAGACGGCCGGGCAGGGCAGGTAGCCGTTGCGCATGGCGAAGCCCGTCAGCGCCTCGCGCGCTTCGTCCATCGCCTTCTGCGTGTCGCCGATGCGGCGCTGCTCGAGCTGCATCGACAGGGGCGTGAGCAGGCCGCCTATCATCAGGCCGACGATCACCAGCACTACGGCCATTTCTACAAGACTGAATCCGCGCGCGCGACCCGGTGTTCGCGGGGACGACGGGGTGGTCGGATGGTGGCTCATTCGGTGACGGCACCGGTATTCATGTCGACCGTCTGGCCCGGCTTGATGCGTACCTTGTTCCCCGACGGCAGCGTGACGGTCACGCGCGAACCGTTCACGTTCGCGCTCTGCGCCTCCTGGTTCAGCCACACCGTCGCCGCGCCGCCACTGCGGCGCACCACGCCGTTGACGGTGACCGGTTGCGGCGGGGGCGGCGCCGGCGCGGCCGGCGGCGCGGGCGGCGCGGCAATCGTGCCGCGGGCGACGTCGAGCTGGCGCCGTTCTTCGGGCGTGGTGAACAG
>CBFGOU010000979.1:0-1751 GCA_965650445.1 uncultured Oxalobacteraceae bacterium
CTCAGGTCGTCAGCGCCCAGCAGCAGCGCGTCCAGCGTCACTTGCCCGGCCGGGTTGCGCGTAAGCGCCACGGCGAAGGGGTAGACGGTGGTCTGGTTGATCAGGCGGCCGACGATGTAGGCGCCCTTGTTGCGAAAGAACAGCGAACCCAGCGCGTGGACCTGGCAGTCGCTGGCGATGCGCCGGCCTACATGGCGCGGCAGCAGCGCGCGCAACTGCGCAATCGCCGCGCGCGCCAGCATTCGGGTATCGCGCGGCAGGTCTTCAAAGGGCAGCGCCAGGCCGAAGTCGGCCACCATGCGGATCAGGCTCTTTTCCAGGCCGTCTGTCGCCGGGTAGTACACCCGGTACGACGGCATGCTGCTGTCCAGGTAGTCGGTGGCAACGGCGGGCCGCACGAAGAGGAAATCGTTGTGGAAATAGTCGCGGTGCAGCAGGCGGCACGTGACCGAATTGAAGAAGGTCTCGGCGCATTCAGGCTGCTTGTGTGCGCCCAGCAGGCCCACGAATTCCTGTTTGATCTGTTGCCAGTAGGCGGTCTGGGCGTCGGTCAGGGTGGGTACGGCCGCGCCCTTGCCGTTGCCATTTCCGCTGCCGTTTCCATTGTGGCTCGGGATGTCGTCCAGCGCGCCTTCCGGGCGGCCGCGCAGCACGCTTTCCAACTGCGTGGCGCATTCGCGCACGCGCATGTCGTAGTACTCGATACGTTCCCGCGACAGGTGCTGGATGCCGTGCCAGTCGCCCGATTCGAACAGCGCCTTGGCGCGCTGCGCGCTGTAGCGAAACAGGGCGTAGTGGCGGTCAAAGCCAGCCAGGATCAGCCGTGCCACGTCCAGCGGAGAGGGCCCCGGGGCGGGGGCCTGCTCGATGTGCTGGACGTCGGACATGCGGATCATGGCGGGGCGCTCGGCCGAAGGATCAGGCGGTTTCGTTGAAGAGTTCGCGGCCGATCAGCATGCGGCGGATTTCGCTGGTGCCGGCGCCGATCTCGTACAGCTTGGCGTCGCGCCACAGGCGGCCCACCGGGTATTCATTGATATAGCCGTTGCCGCCCAGGATCTGCACGCCCTCGCCCGCCATCCAGGTGGCTTTCTCGGCCGTGTACAAGATCAGCGCGGCGCAGTCCTTGCGCACCTGGCGCACGTGTTCGGCGCCCAGCTTGTCCAGGTTCTTGCCCACCTGGTAGCAAAACGCACGGCTGGCTTGCAGCGTGGTGTAAAGGTCGGCCACCTTGCCCTGGATCAGCTGGAATTCGCCGATGGCCTGGCCGAACTGCTTGCGGTCGTGGATGTAGGGCACCACCACGTCCATCACGGCTTGCATGATGCCCAGCGGTCCGCCGGACAGCACGGCGCGTTCGTAGTCCAGGCCGCTCATCAGCACCTTGACGCCGCCGTTGACTTGGCCCAAGACGTTTTCTTCGGGAATTTCGCAGTCCTGGAATACGAGCTCGCCCGTGTGGCTGCCGCGCATGCCCAGCTTGTCGAGCTTTTGCGCCACCGAGAAACCCTTGTAGCCCTTCTCAACCAGGAACGCGGTGATGCCGCGTTGGTGGGCCTCGGGGTCGGTCTTGGCGTAGACCACCAGGGTGTCGGCGTCCGGGCCGTTGGTGATCCACATCTTGGTGCCGTTCAGCACGTAGCGGTCGCCCTTCTTGTCGGCGCGCAGCTTCATGCTGACCACGTCCGAGCCGGCGCCGGGTTCGCTCATGGCCAGCGCGCCCACGTGTTCGCCGGAAATGAGCTTGGGCA
>CBFGOU010000980.1:0-1742 GCA_965650445.1 uncultured Oxalobacteraceae bacterium
TGATCACGCAGGTAATTTGTTTCATTGGGGTTTCTCCTCTAAAAATGCGGTGGTCTCAACGCTATTCTAAACGACTACGCGCGTGGCATGATTGTTTCCTCGGCATCAAGCCTGGTCGGGAATATTTCCCAGTTCCTCCAGCCAGACGGTCGCCTCGGAATCGCTCGGTGCGCGCCAGTCGCCGCGTGGCGACAAGGACCCGCCATTGCCGACCTTCGGCCCGTTCGGTACGCAGCTGCGCTTGAACTGGCTGGTCTTGAAAAAGCGCCACAGGAAACTGCGCAGATGCCGCTTGATATCGGCCAGCGCATACTGTTCCTGCCAGGCAGAGTACGACAGGAAAGCCACCTTGGATGGCGCGAAGCCGTAGCGCAGGATGTAGTAGAGATTGAAATCCTGCAGTTCGTACGGCCCGATCACGCTCTCGGTGACCTGGGCCGGCTGGCCGTCGCCGGCCTTGCCCGGCACCAGTTCCGGGCTGATCTCCGTGCCCAGCACATTGAGCAGCACATCCGAGCCCGCCCCGCCGATCTGGCCGGTCTCGGCCACCCAGCGCACCAGATGGCTGATCAGGGTCTTGGGCACGCTGGCGTTGACGTTGTAGTGCGACATATGGTCGCCCACGCCGTAGGTGCACCAGCCCAGCGCCAGTTCGCTCAGGTCGCCCGTACCGATCACGATCGCATTGTTGAAATTCGCCAGCCGGAACAGGTGGCTGGTGCGCTCGCCCGCCTGCACGTTCTCGAACGTGATGTCGTACTGTTCCTCGCCTTCCGAATACGGATGGCCCAGGTCCTTGAGCATCTGGATGCAGCTGGGACGGATATCGATTTCCTTGGCCGTGCAGCCGACCACGTCCATCAGCTCGCGCGCCTGGAGCAAGGTGCGCTCGCTGGTCGCAAAGCCCGGCATGGTGTAGGCCAGGATATTCGAGCGCGGCAGGTTCAGGCGGTCCATGGCCTTGGCGCAGACCAGCAGCGCATGGGTCGAATCGAGCCCGCCCGAGACCCCGATGACCACCTTCGACATGCCGCTCGAGGACAGCCGCTGCAGCAGCGCCTGCACCTGGATGTTGTACACCTCGGTACAGCGTTCGTCGCGGCGGCGCGCATCCTGCGGCACATACGGGAAGCGCTCCACCGTGCGCGCCAGCGGCAAGGCCCCTTCGCGCACCATGCCCAGCTCGAAGCGCACCACATCGAAGGCGTCGACTTCGGCGGCATGCCGGCGCACCGAATGGGCGAAGGTGGTGGTGTGCAAGCGCTCGCGCGAGAGCCGCTCCAGATCGACATCGGCGTAGATGATGTGCGAGTCGTCCAGGAAGCGCTGCGACTCGGCCAGCAGATCGCCCTTTTCGTAAATCATGGCCTGGCCGTCCCAGCCCATGTCGGTGGACGATTCGCCCAGCCCCGCCGAGGTGTACAGATACGCGGCCAGGCAGCGCGCCGACTGCTGGCTCACCAGCTGATGGCGGTAGCCGCTCTTGCCGACGAGCACATTCGAAGCCGACAGATTGACCAGCACCGTGGCGCCGGCCAACGCGCCGAACGAGGATGGCGGCACCGGCACCCACACGTCCTCGCAGATTTCGATATGAAAGCGCAGCTCATTCTCCACGTCGGCGGCGATGTTGCTGCGCCAGAAGCGAAGGTAGCGATACCAGGCGGATGACGTTTTCATGACGGCTGCGGCGGTGCTTCGAGCGCGGCGAAAACCGCATGAGCGAAGCGCGTCCATGTGAC
>CBFGOU010000981.1:0-1741 GCA_965650445.1 uncultured Oxalobacteraceae bacterium
AACTGAAGGCATTTCAGCTGCCATAAATGAAAATGGGAAACATTTTACGCCATTTATACCCGTTATACGTGCGCCAGGGTACATATACTTGGGTATGAGTGGCCGGCGTGAGAATGTGAGAGGCTCATGCCAAGCCAGCAACTGTAGCACTTTTTCATTTTGGCCGGCGCCGCTGTTACAAAGCGAAAACAATTCGTTCGCCGGTCGGCCGATTTTTGTGCTTGACGCCTCAGCCCAGGTTGCGCTTGATGTTGAGCGGACCGTAGCCCTGGCAGGTCGGCATCATCTCGATCTGGTTGATGTTGACGTGCGGCGGCAGGGAGGCGATCCAGTAGGCGGTCTCGGCGATGTCTTCGGCTGTCAGCGGCTGCGTGCCTTCGTAGACCTTGGCCGCGGCCGCGTCGTCGCGCAGGCGCACGTTCGAGAACTCGGTACCGCCGCACAGGCCCGGCGCGATGTTCGTCGCGCGCACGCCGGTGCCGGCGAGGTCGGCGCGCAGGTTCAGCGTGAACTGCTCGACGAACGCCTTGGTGGCGCCGTACACGTTCCCGCCCGGATAGGGGGTGCGGCCGGCCACGGAGCCGATGTTGATGACCAGGCCATTGCCGCGCTCGACCATCGCGGGCAGCAGGGCGTGCGTCATCGTGACGAGGCCCTTGATGTTCGTGGCGATCATTGTTTCCCAGTCTTCCAGCGGCACCTCGTACGCCGGCTTCGTGTTCAGGGCCAGGCCGGCATTGTTGATCAGGACGTCGATCTGGCGCCAGGATTGCGGCAGCATCGACAGCGCTTCCTCGATCGAATTCTTGTCGGTGACGTCCATCGCGATCGGCAGGGCGGATTCGCCCAGTTCCTTGGCCAACGCATCCAGACGGTCCTTGCGACGCGCCGCCAGCACTACCTGGTGGCCGTTCTTGACGAAAGTGCGCGCCATGGCGGCGCCGAATCCGGCCGATGCGCCGGTGATGAAAACGATCATTTTGGTTTTTGCCTGGCAGGTTGTAACCGTGAGATTGTAGCTGAAATGACCACGCGGGGCAGCGCCCGAGGCCGGGTTGACAGGTCGGCATCGGTTTCCTTGCCTGGCAGCCGCACAATCCCGTACAATCTGAGGTTCCATTTACATCTCACGTGACTGGCGAAAACCGTGCGCTGCCGTCCGATCAGGAGCGATCGGCCTGCCGGCGCGTGGCGAAGGTGGGCACCCACCGGGGAACGTGAGATTCCAAACTTGCCGTTCGCCTGGGCAGCCACCGACTGGTACGCGTTGGTATCGCGGCTGCCCCGCATGTGTTTCGGCTCCCGCCTGTTCAGCGCTGACCGTTGCCTGGTTCTCTTATCGATTGGAGTTTTTTCATGTTTGCAAAAGATCACACGCTCGCCAAGGTTGACCCGGAACTGTTTGATGCCATCCAGAAGGAAAACAAGCGCCAGCAGGACCACATCGAGCTGATCGCATCCGAGAACTACACGTCGCCGGCCGTGATGCAGGCCCAGGGCTCGCAACTGACCAACAAGTACGCCGAAGGCTATCCGGGCAAGCGCTACTACGGCGGCTGCGAATACGTCGACGTCGCCGAGCAGCTGGCGATCGACCGCGTGAAGGAACTGTTCGGCGCCGAAGCCGCGAACGTCCAGCCGAACTCGGGTTCGCAGGCGAACCAGGGCGTGTTCTTCGCGATGCTGAAGCCGGGCGACACCATCATGGGCATGTCGCTGGCCGAAGGCGGCCACCTGACCC
>CBFGOU010000982.1:0-1731 GCA_965650445.1 uncultured Oxalobacteraceae bacterium
CACCGGCCAGCGGATAGACGCTGACCTCGACCCAGCACAAGCTGTCGTTGATGCCGCCGCTGTGCAGCGGGAACCAGGCGCGAGCCGATCCCACGCTGGCCCCGGCGTCCGGCTGCCCGGTCAGCGCGCCCAGGAAGCCAAGCTCCCCGCCGAGAATGGCGCCGGCCGGTGCGCGCTCGGCGTCATGACCGTCGACGCGCCCCAGTTGCCAATGCTCGGACCATCCGTTGGCAACGACCGGCGCCGCGCTTTGCCACACGCCCCGCACCAGCCGGTCGGCCAGCACCACGGCCAGTTCCCAGTCGCGTTCATGCGGGGCCGGGGCGCGGTCCATGCTGATCAGGACCTGGTCGCGGCAATCCAGGCGCGGCTCGGTATGGCGCGCCAGCCGCACCACTTGCTGCATGCGTTCGGCCAGCGTGGCATCGCCGCCGCATTTGACGTCTGCCCGTCCCGCGCGCACCCGGCGCGTTGCCGTCACCGTCAACATGGCCCCGCCGGCCAGCACACTGCGCACCTCGACCGCGCTCATGCCGCTTCCCCATCGAGCGAATGGCGCGCCGCCAGCGCCTCTTCAAGATTGCTGGCGATACGGTCGATGTCGTCGAACAGCGCCGCCATGGCGTCCTCGGAAGCGTACGACAGGCGCGCCAGCACGGCCCAGGCCTCGTCCAGGGTGGCTGCCGCCCGCAAGCTGGCGCGCGCGCGCCGGCCCTGACGCGTTTCATCCAGCGGCACATTGGGCGCGGCCAGTTCCAGTGCCGGCATGGTGCCCACTTCGACACTGGTTAGGTCGAGGCGCAGCAACAGGGCGCGGTGCCGGCGAAACAGTTCCTGTCCCGGCGGCAGCACCGCCAGCCGCAGCGCACACATGACGCTCGGCAGTTCCAGGAACAGCCGGCGCAGCGCCTGCATATCGGTGCTGGCCGCGTCGAACCGGGCCACCGGTGCCGGGGATGCTGGCGGCGCCACCTCGACGGCCGCCGCCCGTGCGCACAGCAGCGCGCAGTAATCGACCTCGTCGCCCAGGTCGACCGGCACGCAATCGTCTACCGTGACGCCGAAACGCATGTAGACCAGCTGATTTAAGCCGCCCCGGAAGGCATTCCACTCCTGCAGCGAGGTACAGGGCGGCAGTTCCAGGTTGCCTTGTGCGAGCTCGCGCCGCAGCGCCTCTTCGATCGCCGCGTGCATGGCCGTCAGCGCCAGCTCGCCCGCCGCCTCGGACGCCAGATACAGGTCGAAACGCTGCTGCGCCACGCGCGGGTCGGCCGCGTCGACCGCAAAGCTCACGCGCAGGCCGATTTCCGGCGCCGCGGCGAACGGCACCACGTCGATCCGATACGGTCCGGGATGGAAGCAGCATGCGGTTTCGCCCTTCGCCAGGGCCACGCGCGTATTGGGCGCCATGCGGCGCAGGCGGCCTGCCTGATCGAAAACAACACCGAGCGCCCCGGCCGGAACCGCGGCGCCGTCGGCCAGACGCAGCGCAATATGCTGCGTGCCCAGACCGGCGCTGGCGCATGGGGTGGCGCGTTTGAACAGGCCGATCATCATTGCGCCGGTTCGACCGCGAAGCGCGCGCCGAACAACTGGAAGTGCCGGGCCGGCGGGGTCTCGAACGGCCACACGGTTTCGCATTCGCCGTCGGCGTCCAGGCGCCCCTGCAGTGCAATCGCGCCGCCGCCATCGACCACACGCAGCAGCGGTTGCGCGCGCATCAGGGCCGAA
>CBFGOU010000983.1:0-1725 GCA_965650445.1 uncultured Oxalobacteraceae bacterium
CAGCGCGGTAGATCCTATGATTTAAAAAAAGAAGAGTCGGAAGCAAATCGATTCCTAAAATGAAAGTGCAAACAACCATTCAAGGAGAACGCAATGCAACCGACTCAAGGCAAGAATTTTACGCCGGACGAAGCCGTTTTGGCAGTGGCACTGGAATTGTCGAAGGGAAGCTGGAAGATCGCATTGCACGACGGCAAGCGAGACAAGCCGGCGATTCATACGGTCTCGGATGCAGAAGCGCCAAAGCGTCTTGCCCACGCGGCGGCGGTGATCGAAGAAGTGAAGCGCAAATGGCAGCTGGATCAACAGATCCGGGTGGCGGTGGTGTATGAAGCCGGACAAGACGCCTTCTGGATCGGCAGAGCGCTCGTCGACCTGGGATACGACGCGCTGGCGGTCGACCCGGCCAGCATCCCGGTGGAGCGGCACGCGCGGCGCGCCAAGACCGACCGGCTCGACGCGATCAAACTGGCGACGTGCCTGCGCGCCTGGCTGCGCGGCGAACGCGACCGGATGCACGTGATCCAGGCGCCATCGCCGCAAGCCGAAGCACAGCGGCACCTGGTGCGGGACCGTGGCGAAATGCAAAAGGAATGCGGGCAGCACCGCGACCGCATGCGCAAGCTGCTGCGCACGGTGGGCTGCTGGGACCCGGTCGAAGGCGCCTTTACCCAGCGGCGGGCGCGCGGCGAGGTCCGGCGCCACGACGGCACGGCGATCGCCCCCGAGCTGCAGGAAAGGCTGCGCCGGGAGTGTGAGCGGCTGGCCCTGGTGGAACAGCAATTGGCGGCGCTGGAGAAGAGCCTGGTCAAGCGCTTGCCGCCGCCGGTGCAGGAACGGATCGCGAATTTGACGCGCCTCAAAGGCGTCGGCGAGGTGGGCGCGATGCGGCTGATGCTGGAACTGTTCTGGCGCGATTTCGGCAACCGACGCCAGGTCGGCGCGTGCGTCGGCCTGGTGCCGCAGCCCTACGACAGCGGCGAAAGCCGGGTCGATCAAGGCATCAGCAAGCAAGGCAACCGGCGGGTGCGGGCGTTGTTGATCGAGATGGCGTGGATGTGGCTGCGCTACCAGCCCGACAGCGCCCTGGCGAAATGGTTCGTGCAACGCACGCAAGGCAGCGGGCCGAACAAGCGCGGCAAGCGCATTGCGATCGTGGCGGTGGCGCGCAAACTGGCGATCGGCTTGTGGCGGTATGTGAAGGATGGGGTGATACCCGAAGGCGCGGTGATGAAGACGGCATAGGCGCAGCAGCGACGCAAGACGAAAGGCAGGTCAAGCAAAACGAGTTGAAGTGAACAAGCCCGTAGCCCAACCTGGTTGCGATAGGCAACCGATCATAGTAGATGGGGCTTGTTCGAATCACGGTCACCTGAGCGCAACGCGCATGCAGGATTGTGCTGGAGCAGTCAAGCCGGCGGATAGAAGGTGGTGAGACGCGAGGTCTCACGAGACGATGACCGAGAGCTTCAAACGGATTGCGTGGCGCAGCCAATCGGACTGAACGGCGATGGCGCACGTTGCGGCAGAACGTCAACAACAAAGGCGAGTCTGTACGGTGTCAAGGCGAAAAGCGTGCCTTGACGCCAAGGTTCAGCGTAACGTCGGTTGGTGCGATGTCAAGGATGCCCCGCCCTTGACATCGCACCAACCGACAAAGAACGGGAATGGATGAATTTGCAAAACCCTCTTGACACGAATCATAGAAGGTTGGGCTAACGCTTC
>CBFGOU010000984.1:0-1721 GCA_965650445.1 uncultured Oxalobacteraceae bacterium
GTGCAGGAATTTGAACATGCGCATATGCAGCGCGTAGTCGCGCATCGACACGTATTGGCTCTCCTGGCCGACGATGTTCACGCCGACCAGTACCTCACTCTGGCTGGCCGCCTTGAAGGCCGACACCATGGTCGAAAAGACCAGCGACGGAGGCTGCAGGCGCAGCACATAGGTCTGGTAGCGCATGGTGAAGTTCTGGTCGTCGATGCCCTGGTGGGCAGCGGCGACTTTGGCGACGAAATCGGTCACGCTCTGATTGAAGGCCGGGTCCTTGTCGAGCACGGCGTACCAGTCGCGCATGAGCGCTTCGGTATCGGCGCCCTGCCCGATCGCCGCGTCGAAATCGGGGTTGGCGATCGACGGCGCCTTCTTGAACATGGTTTCGATGTAGCTGACGTTCTCCTGCAGCGCGCGGGTCTTGAGCTCCTGCAGGCCAGCGCCGAAATTGGTGTTCGAGACCGCGTCGAAGTACAGGAAGGTCTGGAAGAACTGGCGGTCCGGCGGCGGCTGGATGGCGCCGTGATTGTGAAAGTCCTTGCTCGACCAGCGCTGCAGCAGTTCGCGGTAAGTCTGGTCGTCGGCCAGCAGGTCGGCAGTTCCCAGGCAGGCGCGCTCTTTGGCCGGCTTGGCGCGTTCGGCGGCAGCCAGCGCCGTGTCGGTCACGATGCGGTAGGTGGCCTTGTCGACGCAGAAGCCTTCCCGGTCGAGAAAGTCGACATACTGTTCGGCATACACGGCGCCTGAATAATGGTGGTGCAGGTCGCCGCCCTTGGGCATCTGGGTGAAGAACATCGTCAGTTCGGCCATCTTCGGCGCGTGCGCGATCAGCGCGGCGTAATAGCGCGCAGTGGCCGCTTCGTTGGCCTTGATGCTGGCCGGTCCTTTGGCGTGGGCGCTGGAAGCGATCAGCAGGGCGATCAGCAGACTGCTCGATGTTCTGGTCATGGGATGGCTTTCTATTGGGTTAAGCGGCGGTGCACTTCGCGTCCGGCTGAAAACGTCGCGCTGACGACGCGGTCGTCGCCCAGCAGCGCCAGCGCGAACAGCAGTTCTTCCAGGTTGTCGCAATGGGCGCTGCGGCGTGCCAGCAGTGGCGTGGCGCGCGGATCGAGCACGATGAAGTCGGCCTCCGCGCCGGACGCGAAACTGCCGATCACCCCATCGAGCCGCATGCTGCGCGCCGCGCCCAGCGTGGCCAGATAAAACATGCGCGCCGCCGGCAGATAGCTGCCCTTCAGCCGCGCTACTTTATAGGCTTCATTCATTGTTTGCAACATCGAGAACGAGGTGCCGCCGCCCACATCGGTGGCCAGCGACATGGATACCCGCGCTGCGTCGGCGCGTTCGAAATCGAACAGGCCGCTGCCCAGGAACAGGTTGGAGGTCGGGCAGACCGCCGCCGCAGCCCCGCTCTCGGCCATGCGCGCGAAATCGCGGTCGTCGAGCCAGATGCAATGACCGTACATCGCGCGCTCGCGCATCAGGCCGAAGTGGTCGTACACGTCGAGGTAGCTGCGCGCCCTGGGGTACAGCGCCTTGACCCAGCTGCATTCATCCTGGTTTTCCGACACGTGGGTCTGGATGAAGGTGTCGGGATAGGCCCCCGCCAGTTCGCCGGCCAGGCCCAGCTGCGCATCCGTGGAGGTGGGCGCGAAGCGCGGCGTGATGGCGTACAGCGACCTGCCCCGCTTGTGCCATTTGCGGATCAATTCTTCGCTTTC
>CBFGOU010000985.1:0-1718 GCA_965650445.1 uncultured Oxalobacteraceae bacterium
GCAGCTACGGTAACTTTATCAGGAGTTGCCCTTGCCGCCATTTTTTTCTGGCCCAACCGTTCCAGCAGTCTTAGCGCTTGCAGACGGAACGATTTTTAACGGTTTTTCCATTGGCGCCGCCGGCCATACCACCGGGGAAGTCGTGTTCAACACGGCCATGACCGGTTATCAGGAAATCCTGACCGACCCGAGCTATTCGCGCCAGATCGTCACGCTGACTTACCCGCACATCGGTAACTACGGCGTGAACACGGAAGACGTGGAGGCGAGCAAGGTGCACGCAGCTGGCCTGATCATTCGCGACCTGCCGATGATCGCGTCGAACTTCCGTTCCCACCAGTCGCTGTCGGATTACCTGAAAGCGGAAAACATCGTCGCCATCGCCGGCATCGATACCCGCAAGCTGACCCGTCTGTTGCGCGAGAAGGGCGCGCAGAGCGGCGCCATCGTCACCGGCACCCTGGGCTCGGCGCCGAACGTGTCGCAGGCGCTGGAACTGGCGCGCTCCTTCCCCGGCCTGGCCGGCATGGACCTGGCCAAGGTGGTGTCGACCACGGCCGCTTACGAATTCACCGAAACCGAGTGGAAGCTGGGCGAAGGCTACGGCAAGCAGACCAATCCGACATTCCACGTGGTGGCCTTCGACTATGGCGTCAAGCGCAACATCCTGCGCATGCTGGCCGAGCGCGGCTGCAAGGTGACGGTGCTGCCGGCGCAATCCTCGGCCGCCGATGCACTGGCGCTCAATCCGGACGGCATTTTCCTGGCCAACGGTCCCGGCGATCCTGAGCCATGTGATTACGCCATCGCGGCGTCGAAGGAACTGATCGAGCGCGGCATTCCGACCTTCGGCATTTGCCTGGGCCACCAGATCATGGCGCTCGCTTCCGGCGCCCGCACGCTGAAGATGAAGTTCGGCCACCACGGCGCCAACCACCCGGTGCAGGAC
Source organism: uncultured Oxalobacteraceae bacterium (assembly GCA_965650445.1). Taxonomy (GTDB): domain Bacteria; phylum Pseudomonadota; class Gammaproteobacteria; order Burkholderiales; family Burkholderiaceae_D; genus Telluria_A. Next base: position 950 of record CBFGOU010000985.1, read on the forward strand.
CTCGATTCGGGCAAGGTCATGATCACCTCGCAGAACCACGGTTTCGCGGTCGACGCGCAAACCCTGCCGGCCAACTGCCGCGTGACCCACGTGTCGCTGTTCGACGGCTCGCTGCAGGGCTTTGCCCGCACCGACAAGCCGGCGTTCTGCTTCCAGGGCCACCCTGAGGCATCGCCAGGACCGACCGACGTAGCTTACCTGTTTGACCGCTTCATCAGCCTGATGCAAGCAGCGGAGAAAAAATAAATGCCAAAACGTAGTGACATTAAAAGTATTCTGATTATTGGCGCCGGTCCGATCATTATCGGCCAGGCGTGCGAGTTCGATTATTCCGGCGCCCAGGCGTGCAAGGCGCTGCGCGAAGAAGGCTACAAGGTCATCCTCGTCAACAGCAATCCGGCGACCATCATGACCGACCCGGAAATGGCGGACGTGACCTACATCGAGCCGATTACCTGGAAGGTGGTCGAGCGCATCATCGCCAAGGAGCGTCCCGACGCGATCCTGCCGACCATGGGCGGCCAGACCGCGCTCAACTGCGCGCTCGATCTGCACAATAACGGTGTGCTCAAGCAGTACAACGTGGAGCTGATCGGCGCCTCGCCGGAAGCCATCGACAAGGCCGAAGACCGCTCCAAGTTCAAGGACGCGATGACCAAGATCGGCCTGGGTTCGGCGCGTTCGGGCATCGCCCACTCGATGGACGAAGCGCGCGCGGTACAGCGCGAAATGGGCTTCCCGACCATCATCCGTCCGTCGTTCACGATGG
>CBFGOU010000986.1:0-1717 GCA_965650445.1 uncultured Oxalobacteraceae bacterium
CGTGGCGCACTGTGGGAGTTCACCGAACGCGACGATCCCGCCATCGGCCATGTGCACGCGCCGCCCCTGATCGCCCGCATGCGGACGGGCGGGCGGGCAGGCGTGCCGCAGTATCGCTACGTCGTCGTCGTGGCCAGTGGCATCAATCCGGCCGGGGCCGACGGCGCCCTGTTCTTGCTGGCGCTGGACAAGCCGCCCGGCGAAGCTTGGACGCTGGGGAGCAATTACATCAGGATTGCCGCGCCGGCCAGCGATGCGGGCAGGGCAAACGCCTTGTCGCCGCCGGTGCTGGCCACGGCGGCGGACGGCAGCGCGCGCTATGCGTATGCCGGTGACCTGCAAGGCACGCTGTGGCGCTTTACGCTCGGGTGGGGTGGCGGCTCGGCCACGCCGGTATTCATCGCGCGCGACGCCGCCGGCAATCGGCAGCCGATCGCCCACGCGCCCAGGCTGGCGTTTGCGCCGGGCGGCGGTTACCTGGTGCTGTTCGGCACCGGAAAATTCCTCGAAGCGGACGATGCCCGGCCTGCCAGCTTCGTCCCCCAATCGTTCTACGCGGTGCGCGACCGGCTCGGCGGCCCGCTCGGCGGGCGCGCCACCCTGGCCGAACGACGCCTGGCCGGAAGCGGGCCATACACTGTCAGCGGACGTCCCATCAGCTACAGCGGCGAGGACGCCGACGACGGCTGGTACCTGGCCTTCCCGCATGCGCGCAGCGACGGCGAGCGCGTTGCGGGCTCGCCGGTCCTGCTCAATGGCGCCGTCACCTTCGACAGCCTGTTGCCCACTGGAGACCCATGCGGCGCGCCGCGCACGCGCAGCTATCTGCTCGACGCGCTGACCGGCATGGCCCTCGATGGCAACGGCGTAGCGCAGGAGGGCGCCATGACCGGGGCGGCCGCGCCGGCGCCGGCAAGCTACTTCGCCGGCACACCGCTTCTGCTGAGCGCCGGTGTCGCGAGCGCGGCGCCCAATCCGGCAGGGCGCGTCGCCACCGCGCGAACGGTGGCGATCGTACGCCTGCGCAGCGGCGCCGATGGGACCATCAGCGCCACGTCGAGCGTGCGCAAAGTGACCGTGAAAGCGGGGCGCCTGAGCTGGCGCGAAGTGGCCAACTGGCAGGAGCTGCACGATGCGACCCGCCGTTAGCCCAGGTGCGCACATGGCGCGCCATGCGGGTTTCAGCCTGATCGAAACGATGGCCGTGCTCGCCTGTATCGCGATCATCGCCGCGCTGGCCTACCCCGGCTATGCGCACTACGTCATCAAGGCGCGCCGCGCCGAGGCCCAGACTGCCCTGCTGGAACTCCTGCAGCAGCAGGAGCAATACTTCACCCTGCACAACCGCTACCTTCCCTTTTCGGCCGAGTCGAGCGGACCCGAGGCGGGCCATTGGCGCTGGTGGAGCGGCGTGCGCCCCGCGTCCAGCGGCTACGAGCTGCGCGCCGATCCGTGCCCGGAGCACAGCATCGGCGAGTGCGTCGTGCTGACGGCACGGCCCGGCACCGACCGGGTAGACCGCCATTTCCGCGACCCGGAATGCCAAACGCTGTCCTTGCGCAGCACCGGCGTGCGCGCCGCGTCCGGACCGGCCGAACGGTGCTGGCCATGACCCTGGCGCGCGGCACGACGCTGGTCGAGCTGATGGTGGCGCTGGCCGTCGCCGCCATCCTGCTGACGGTCGCCACGCCCGCCTGGCGCCGCATGGTGGGCCAGC
>CBFGOU010000987.1:0-1714 GCA_965650445.1 uncultured Oxalobacteraceae bacterium
CCACCGACATGCCCACCACGTCGGCGCCCAGGCGCGCCATGGCGCGGATTTCGGCGGCGGTTTCGAAGTTCGGACCCGGATAGGCGATGTAGACGCCCTCGTGCAAGGTGACGTTGCTGGCGGCGGCGCTCTGCAGGATGGTTGCGCGGATATCGCCGTCGTAGGCATTGGCCATGCTGAAGAAGCGCGGGCCGAAACGGTCGTCGTTCGGGCCGATCATCGGCGTGCCGGGCATGAAGTTGATATGGTCGGTCAGCACCACCAGGCTGCCGGCGTCGACCTCGGGGCGCAGCGAGCCGGCCGCGTTGGTCACGAACAGCATCTCGCAGCCGAGCAGTTTGAGGGTGCGCACGGCGCTGGTCATCACGCCCATGCCGTAGCCCTCGTAAAAATGGCCGCGCCCCTTCATGCAGACCACCTGCACGCCGGCCAGGGTACCGAGCACCAGTTCGCCGGCGTGGCCGTGCACGGTGCTGATCGGAAAGCCCGGCAGTTCATCGAAGCCGATCGTTACCGCGTCGGTCATCTGCTCGGCCAGTACACCCAGGCCGGAGCCGAGGATCATTGCCACACGCGGTTCGAAGCCGGGTTTGCGCGATCGGATCAGGTCGGCTGCTTCGAATGGGGTGTTGTTAACCATGCTTTTTTTCCTATCCTGATTCGGGCTTGGGGGGCCCAACAAGCAAGACGACACCTGTTAAGCATTATAACTATGCACGACCGGCGATATGTTCGGCAAATACCGTTTTTCTTCCCCATTTATATGACGACTGAATAAATAGACGGTATCATTCGTTCCACATTCAAGACGGGCCAGGATAATGTAAATTGACAGCAACTGGACATATGTCTAACATCAAGAACACTTGTCCAGAGGGCGTCGACGTGACCGAACTTTCGAAAAAAGAACAGCTCTACGAGCTCATCCGCGCCAATCCATTTATTTCCCAGCAGGATCTGGCAGTGCAGCTCAGGCTGTCGCGTTCGGCGGTGGCCGGCTACATTGCGGGCCTGATCCGCGAACGGCGCCTGCTCGGACGCGCCTACGTGCTGCCCGACACCCGCCCCATCGTCTGCCTGGGCGCGGCCAATCTGGACCGCAAGCTGCGCTCCCTGGCCACCCTCACGATGGGCACCTCCAATCCTGCGCGCCAGGATGAATCGTTCGGTGGCGTGGCGCGCAATATCGCCGAGAACCTGGCGCGTTTGCTCACGCCGGTGTCGCTGATCACCGCGGTGGGCGACGACAGCGCCGGCCGTTCGCTGATCGCCCACGCCGAAGCGGCCGGCATCGACACGCGCGGCACCCTGCGCCTGGCCGGCATCTGCACCGGCACCTACACCGCAGTGCTGGACGACCACGGCGAAATGCTGGTGGCGCTGGCCGACATGCAGCTGTACGACGCGCTGACGCCGGAATTCATTCACAGCCGCCAGCCGCTGCGCGCGGGCGGCGCGCTCACCGTGGCCGACATGAACCTGCCGCGCGCATCGCTCGAAGTGCTGCTTGCCGACGCCCTGCGCGATGGGGTGCCGCTGGTCATGGTGGCGGTGTCGCAGCCGAAGATGGCCAACCTGCCGCAGAAACTCGACGGCCTGCGCCTGCTGATCCTGAACCAGGGCGAGCTCGAAACCTGCCATGGCGCGCCGTTGAGCAGCGACGAGGACATCACTGTCGCCTGCAACGCGCTGCGCGCGCGCGGCGTGCGCGACG
>CBFGOU010000988.1:0-1711 GCA_965650445.1 uncultured Oxalobacteraceae bacterium
CCTACTTCATCAACAACCCGGACAAGCAAGTTGCCATCCAGGACAATCCATTCGTTCTGCTGTGCGACAAGAAGATCTCCAACATCCGCGATCTGCTGCCGATCCTGGAACAGGTGGCCAAGGCCGGCCGTCCACTGCTGATCATCGCCGAAGACATCGAAGGCGAAGCACTGGCAACCCTGGTGGTCAACAACATCCGCGGCATCCTCAAGACCTGCGCAGTGAAAGCTCCTGGCTTCGGCGACCGCCGCAAGGCCATGCTGGAAGACATCGCCATCCTGACCGGTGGCCAGGTCATCGCTGAAGAAGTCGGCCTGACCCTGGAAAAAGTCACCCTGAACGAACTGGGCCAAGCCAAGCGCGTTGAAGTGGGCAAGGAAAACACCATCATCATCGACGGTGCCGGCCAGGCAGATGCGATCGAAGCGCGCGTCAAGCAAGTGCGCGTGCAGATCGAAGAAGCGACCTCGGACTACGACCGTGAAAAACTGCAAGAGCGCGTGGCCAAGCTGGCCGGCGGCGTTGCCGTGATCAAGGTTGGCGCTGCCACCGAAGTCGAAATGAAGGAAAAGAAAGCCCGCGTGGAAGATGCGCTGCACGCTACCCGCGCTGCTGTTGAAGAAGGTATCGTGCCAGGCGGCGGCGTTGCCCTGCTGCGCGCACGCGCCAGCCTGAACATCAAAGGCGACAACCCGGACCAGGAAGCAGGCATCAAGATCGTCCTGCGCGCCATGGAAGAGCCACTGCGCATGATCGTGCAGAACGCCGGCGAAGAAGCCTCGGTGGTGGTGGCTGCGGTTCTGGCAGGCAAAGGTAACTACGGTTACAACGCTGCCAACGGCACCTACGGCGACATGGTTGAAATGGGCGTGCTGGACCCAGCCAAAGTGACCCGCTCGGCACTGCAGAACGCAGCGTCGATCGCCGGCCTGATGCTGACCACCGACGCGATGGTTTGCGAACTGCCGGAAGACAAGCCAGCCGGCGGCGGCATGGGCGGTATGGGTGGCATGGGCGGTATGGGCGGCATGGACGGCATGATGTAATTCGCGCCGGCCGCGTTTCTCAGCGACCGATCCGAAGCCTGCGAGGTGCTTGCCTCGCAGGCTTTTTTTACGCCCTGCGTATTGTGTTGCTGAGAAATGTCCTTTGGTTTAGTATCCCCGCTCGTCGCTTTCTCGGTTTCATTCATGTCCACCTCTGTTTCGCCCAAGGCCAAAGCCATCGCAGCGGTGATCGTTGCCGTCATCGCCGCGATTGTCACCGTGCTTTTCGGCATGCGCGCGCTCAAGGCGCCGCATGCAGCCGCCCCGGCGGTCGCGGCCGCCGTCGCTCCACCCGAGCCACCGCCGCCCCCCTATGACGGTCCGCGCAGCCAGGACGAGGCGCGCGAACTGCTGGCCAAGCTGCCGGAACTACGAACCTGGTCCGCCCACCTCCAGAAAATGTCGGCCGGAACCGTGCATGGCGATCTGGTGCGCTTCAGTCCAACGCCCAAGACCCTGGACGGCAAGCGCTACTGGCAATTCAGCTATGTGGAAAACCTGCCCGATGCCGCCCGCCGCTGGGAAACCTTTCTGGTTGGCGAAAACACGCCGGAAATTCTGGTCGACGATATCGAATCGGGCACCACGCTCACCCTCGCCAAGTGGCGCGCCGAGAAACATCCGCTGAACCGGATCGCACCGCCGCCGCCGGTGGCCGCAGCGCC
>CBFGOU010000989.1:0-1707 GCA_965650445.1 uncultured Oxalobacteraceae bacterium
CCGGCGCGACCCCGACGGTGCCGTGCATCGGGTCGAGCGGCAGGTCCAGCGAGAACCAGAACGTGCTGCCCTAGCCCAACTGGCTGGTCACGCCGATCTCGCCGCTCATCAATTCCATCAGCAGCTTGCAAATCGTCAGCCCCAGACCGGTGCCGCCGTACTGGCGGGTAGTGGAAGGATCGGCTTGCGTGAATTTGTCGAAAATATCGCTGACCTTGTCGGCCGCCAGACCGATGCCGGTATCGCTCACCGATAGGTGCAGATGACAGCGGCCGTGCGGCGCGGCGGCCGCCTTGACTTCCAGCAGCACGTGGCCGTGCGCGGTGAATTTGATGGCGTTGCTGATCAGGTTGCTCATGACCTGGCGAACGCGTGCCGGGTCGCCGATCATCATCTGCGGAAAGCGCGGCGGGTAATGCACGATCAGGTCCAGTCCCTTGCTTTGCGCAGCCAGCGCATGGACATTGGAAACCGTTTCGACCTCGTGCCGCAGATCGAATGGAATAGCTTCGAGATTCAGTTTGCCGGCTTCGATCTTGGAAAAGTCGAGGATGTCGTTGATCACCGCCAGCAGGCCTTCCGCGCTGGCTTGCGCGACATTGGCGAAATCGCGCTGCGCGGCATTCAATGCGGTATCGAGCAGCAGGTCCAGCATGCCGATCACGCCATTCATCGGCGTGCGGATTTCATGACTCATGTTGGCCAGGAAAGTGCCCTTCGCCAGATTTGCCTCGTCGGCCTGGATCTTGGCGCGGACCGCTTCGTTGCGCTCGCTTTCGCGCTCCTTCAGCGCCAGGATGGTGGCGCGCAGCGCGTGGCGGATCGTTTCGACTTCCCGGTCGGCCGGTCCGTCGCCTACCGTCGTCTCGAAGTCGCCCTCGGCAATGCGCGCCAGCGGCTCTTGCAGACTCAGCAAGGGTTGCAGCGCTCTGCGCATTTTCTGAATGAAGGTGGTGAGACCTGCCAGCAATGCCAGCGACAGGATGCCGATGGTAATCAGCACGCCCGGATAGACGCTGCTTCTGGAAGGGGCGAAATCCATGCCGATTTCAATGTAGCCGACGATCTCGCTGGTCTCCTCTTGCGGGCTGTCGCCGAAATCGAACAGGTCGCGCGTTTGCACAATCTTCTTGATCGGCGCGAAGGCCTGGGTGGATTGGCCCAGGCCCAAGGTCCTTTCCACTTGCGTGAGCGGCGCGCCGCTCACGCCAAGCGCCGCCGCCATCGCACCGGTCAGCGGCGGGAAGGGCGGCGCCCCCGGTTTGCGATACTCGGCCAACACGTGCAAGCGCTGCTGGTCGTACACGCGCACCAGGCCGATGTCGGCGATCGGCGTTGCGTAATTTTTTATCCGCTGCAGCGCGCCGCTTTCCGCTGAAAAAAACAGCGGGACACTGAGATCGTCGAATACGGGCAGCAACTGGCGTGCCTGCTTGTCGAGATTTCTTTCGATCAGATAATTGCCGCCGACGAATATGCTGGCCGCGGTCGCCAGATAAAACAACGCGGCGGCGACCCATAGCATGAATGCCATGCGCCGTACCAGGCTGGGCCGGATGCGCGTACCGCCTCCGGCAAATCCTTCGTCAGTAAATTGCATCTTTTTCCGCTTGGCAGAGAGCGTGTTGTGGTCGTTGGCGGCGAACGTGTTGCTCGTCGTTGCGTCGCTCGCGATGCGGTCTCCTCGCTTCTTGCCAACCGAAAAAA
>CBFGOU010000990.1:0-1707 GCA_965650445.1 uncultured Oxalobacteraceae bacterium
CAGGTCCATCAAGAGCTGCGCGCGCCGCTCTTCCGGGAAGAAGTTGATGATCCGGTCGAGCGCCTGGTTCGTGCTGTTCGCGTGCAGCGTCGCAAGGCACAGGTGGCCGGTTTCGGCAAACGCGATCGCGTGTTCCATGGTCTCGCGGTCGCGGATCTCGCCGATCTGGATCACATCGGGAGCCTGGCGCAGGGAGTTCTTCAGGGCCGCTTCGAAGCTGTCGGTGTCGACGCCCACTTCACGCTGGGTGATCACGCAGTTGCGGTGCGGGTGCACGTACTCGACCGGGTCTTCGATCGTGATGATGTGGCCATAGCTGTTTTCATTGCGGTAGCCGACCATGGCCGCCAGCGTGGTCGATTTACCCGAACCGGTCGCGCCGACCATGATCACCAGGCCGCGCTTGGTCATCACCACATCCTTGAGCACCTCGGGCAGGCGCAGGTCTTCCAGCCTGGGGATGGTGCTGGTGATCGTGCGCAGCACCATGCCCACGCAGCTCATCTGCACGAAGGCCGAGACGCGAAACCGGCCCAGGTCGCCCGGACTGATGGCGAAGTTGGCTTCCTTGGACAGTTCGAAGCCGGCGGTCTGTTTGTCGTTCATGATCGCGCGCGCCAGATCGGCCGTGTGCGCGGGCGTGAGCGCCTGGCTCGACACCGGCGTCATCTTTCCGTCGATCTTGATTGCGGGCGGGAAACCGGCCGTGATGAACAGGTCCGAACCGCCCTTGCTGGTCATCAGACGCAGCAGGTCGAACATGAATTTTGAAGCCTGGTCGCGTTCCATGCGGTTCCTCGCTTAGCCTGGGAAATTATCCGGCGTTTTGGCGGCCGAACGGGCCGCAGCCGACGATATCACGTTGCGGCGTACCAAGTCGGTGAGGTTCTGGTCCAGTGTCTGCATGCCGACATTGCTGCCGGTCTGGATGGCGGAATACATCTGCGCGATCTTGGCTTCGCGGATCAGGTTGCGGATCGCCGGGGTGCCGATCATGATCTCGTGCGCCGCCACGCGGCCGCCGCCATCCTTGGTCTTGAGCAGGGTCTGCGAAATGACCGCCTGCAGCGATTCGGACAGCATCGCCCGCACCATCTCTTTTTCATCGGCGGGGAACACGTCGACGATACGGTCGATCGTTTTGGCCGCCGACGAGGTGTGCAGCGTGCCGAACACCAGGTGGCCGGTTTCGGCCGCCGACAGCGCCAGGCGGATGGTTTCCAGGTCGCGCAGTTCGCCCACCAGGATGCAGTCCGGGTCTTCGCGCAGCGCCGAGCGCAGCGCGTTGTTGAACGACAGTGTGTGCGGGCCGACTTCGCGCTGGTTGATCAGGCACTTCTTCGAGTCGTGCACGAATTCGATCGGGTCTTCGATGGTCAGGATGTGGCCGTACTCGTTTTCGTTCAGGTGGTTGACCATCGCCGCCAGCGTGGTCGACTTGCCCGAACCGGTCGGGCCGGTGACCAGCACCAGGCCGCGCGGGCGCATGGCCAGTTCGCCGAAAATCTTCGGCGCGTTCAATTCTTCCAGCGACAGGATCTTGGACGGAATCGTGCGCAGCACGGCAGCGGCGCCGCGCTCCTGGTTGAAGGCGTTGACGCGAAAGCGCGCCAGGCCGGGAATGGCAAACGAGAAGTCGCACTCGAGCACTTCCTCGTACTGCTTGCGCTGGCCGTCGTTCATGATGTCATAAATCATGCCGTGCAC
>CBFGOU010000991.1:0-1706 GCA_965650445.1 uncultured Oxalobacteraceae bacterium
GCATACGTCAGGGACCACCGTCATCACGAGGACTGAGATTTGAGTCGACCCTTGGTGATCAAGATCAGCCCACCTCTATCACCGGACTACGCCTCTGGGTTTCGTAAGCCTTGGCTGGCCCTACCGCACAGGTTGAGCCACGCCGGCCCGCTCATATGCGATCCCCTCAGCGGACCGCGAGACTGCCGTTCCGGCGTGTCCGGCAAGCATGCTGTCGATCTCCTGGAGGGACCCGATAACTGCCGTTCCGGACGTCTCCCTGGCAAACTGTGCGGCTGCTCGAACTTTGGGCCCCATCGACCCCGCAGGGAACGCATCAAGGGCAAGATGGTCGGGGTCCTGCTGCAGGACCTGGACAACTTCAAGATCATCAACGACAGCCTGGGCCACGAGGCCGGCGCCGTGCTGCTCAAGGCGGCGGCCGAACGCATGCGCGCGGCGGTGCGCGAGTCCGATACCGTGGCGCGCTTCGGCGGCGACGAATTCGTCATCGTACTGCCCGACGTCGATTCGGCCGAGGACGTGATGAAGGTGGCGAGCAAGCTGCTGGCCGACCTGGCGCGCCCGTTCACCATCGAACATCAGCAGGTCTACGTCAGCGCCAGCATCGGCATCTGCATGTACCCGCGCGATGGCGAGGCCGAGGCCACGCTGCTGAAAAATGTCGACCTGGCGATGTACCGCGCCAAGCGCGAAGGGCGCAACACGGCGCGCTTTTTCACCGAGCAGCTCAATGCGCACAACCGCGAACGCCAGAAGCTCGAAGCGGCGCTACATGGCGCGCTGGAGACCGGCCAGTTCGAACTGCATTACCAGCCCAAGGTCGATTATCCGAGCGGCGTGGTGACCGGCATCGAGGCGCTGGTTCGCTGGAAGCATCCGACCCTGGGCGTGATCGAGCCGGCATCGTTCATTCCGCTGGCCGAGGAAACCGGCCTGATCGTGCCCCTGGGCGAGTGGGTGATCCAGGCAGCGTGCCGCCAGAACCGCGCGCTGCAGGACGCCGGCGGCGCGCCGCTGGTGGTGGCGGTGAACCTGTCGGCGCGCCAGCTGCATCCAGAATCGCTGGTGCGTACCGTCGACGCGGCGCTCCAGGCAAGCGGCCTGGCGCCGCGCTACCTGGAGCTGGAACTGACCGAAACGGCCATCATGCACGATGCGGTCAATGCCATCGGCATTCTGTCCGAGCTCAAGGCGCTCGGCGTGCGGCTGTCGCTGGACGACTTCGGCACCGGCTATTCCTCGCTCGATTATCTGCGCCGCTTCCCCTTCGATTCGATCAAGATCGACCGCTCCTTCATCGTCGGGGTGGCGGAGCACGAGAACGACCGTGCGATCGTCAAGACCATCATCGCGCTGGCGTCGAACCTGAACATGAACGTGATCGCGGAAGGGGTCGAACAGCGCGGCCAGGCCGAGTTCCTGATGCAGCACGCCTGCACGGAAATGCAGGGATTCCTGTTCGCCCGCGCGCTGCCGCCGGCGCAGCTGGCAACGCTGCTGGCCGAGCACGATGCGCTGGCCTGGCGCCGCGCGTGATTACGGCAGCGGCAAGGTCAGCTCGAAGGCCGCGCCCTGGCCGGGCGCGCTGACCACCTCCAGCGTGCCTTCGTGCGACTCGGCCAGCTGGCGCGCGATGTACAGGCCCAGGCCCAGCCCTTCGCGCACTTCCTTGCCGCCGGCCCGCTCGAAGGGATTGAAGATGC
>CBFGOU010000992.1:0-1695 GCA_965650445.1 uncultured Oxalobacteraceae bacterium
CGATTGCGCCAGCGTGGTCGACAATTCCTGGCGCGTAGCCTGGGCGCTGCCGTGCACTTCGCTGCGCAGCAGCTGTTCGATGCGGTCCAGACGTTCGGCGTTGCCGCCGCGCCCGCGCAGCAGCAGCGCGGCCTGCAGGATCACGGCCAGCGTGCCGATCGCCAGCAGCAGCATGAACTGGGTGTCGGACATCAGTCGGCCTTGTTGCGCATCCAGTCGGCGGTGCCGTAGAACGACTCCATCAGACGCAGGCGCAGGCCTTCGTCGATGCCGACGTCCTCCATCGCCCAGGCCATGGCGCGCAGCCACTGATCGCGCTCGCTGGTGCCGATGGCAAACGGCAGGTGGCGCGCACGCAGGCGCGGATGGCCGTAGCGTTCGACGAACAGGTCCGGGCCGCCCATCCAGCCGGACAGGAACATGAACAGCTTGTCGCGCGAGCCGTCGGTAGCGGGAGGATGCAGCGCGCGCAGTCCGGCGAACTCCGGTTCGAGCTCCATCAGGTCGTAAAAGCGGTCGACCATCTCGCGTATGCGCGCTGCGCCGCCGATGACGTCGTACAGGGTTTGTGTTTCGGGCTTCGATTCTTCCATGCCCGCCATGATAACGCACGATCTACACCAGGGTAAGTCGGCGCTGCCGGCGTGTGGACGACCAGCTGGCCATGTCGAGTTCAGAGCGCATGTCCGCGCAGGCGGCCAGCAGGCGGTCGGCCTGGGCGCGCGTGACGCCGCTGTTCAAGGTCAGGCGCACCAGCGCGCGGTTCTTGGCCGTGGCCGGGGCGCAGAATACCGCGCCGTAGATGGCGCGCCGTTCCAGCGCCTTGCGCAGTGCCAGCACCTGCGGTTCGGTCCCGGCTTCGAGCGCGATGATCTGCTCGGTGCCGTCGCTGACGTTGTAGCCCAGCTCGTGCAAGCCTTCCCGGACATGGGCGGCGGTGCGGTGCAGGTCCAGCCGGCGGGTGTCGGCCGCGGCGATGAAGTCGAGCGCGCCGTCGAACCAGGCCAGTTCGTGCTCGAGCAGGCAGGAACTGAAGATGGCGTGGCGCGACTCGGACAGGAAGTAGCCCTTGAAGCGGCTCGAACAGGTCAGGATGCCGGCGCGCCCGGCAAAGGCCTTGGCCAGCGAGGCGGTGCGAAAATGCACCCGTTCGGCCAGGCCCATGCCAACCACGATGCCGGCGCCGCGCGGGCCGTGGGTGCCGAGCGAATGCGATTCGTCGACAATCAGGATGCTGCCGCTGCGCTCGGCGATGTCGACGATGTCGTGCAGCGGGGCGATGCTGCCGTTCGTACTATATAGCGCGTCGACGACGATCACTCCGGCGCCGTGGCGCGCGACCTGGCGGCGCAGATGGCCGGCGTCGTTGTGCAGGAAGGGCACGCCGCTGGCCCGGGCCGACTGCACGCCCTCCCACAGCGAGGCGTGGGCCAGCATGTCGAGGTAGACCGGCACGCCGGGCGCGGCCAGGGTCTGGAGCAGGCCGACATTGGCTGCCCAGCCCGACTGGGCCAGCACGCCATCTTCGGCCTGCATGAAGCCGGCCAGCTTGGCTTCGAGCCGGTGCTGGCTGCTGCCCTCCTGCAAAAATACCGAGGACATCAGCATGCCGGCCTGGCTGGCGCGCAGGCTGTCGGCCTTGGCGCGCAGCAGTTCGGGCTGGCCGGAAATACACAGGTAATCGTTGCCGGCCAG
>CBFGOU010000993.1:0-1694 GCA_965650445.1 uncultured Oxalobacteraceae bacterium
GTATGGCTATGTCATGGCCCTGGCCGACGAGGCCGCGAACCCGGGCTTTGTCGAAAAAGTCTCCCAGCTGCATGACCACAAGGGCACGCTGATCGTATTCTGGAACGACACCCCGAGCGAGGCCGAAAGGAATTACTTCGTCAAGGCCTGGGCCAGCAAAATCGGCGACGGCAGCAGCAACGTCGAGCACGAGATTTGACCGCGCCGATGATCGACAGCACCACCATGGTATTCGTACTGGCCCTGGGCAACCTGAGCCTGTGTGCCGCGCTGTTCTTTTACGAATTCGAGCGCAAGCGCTTCCTGGCCATGTCCACCTGGGCCGTGTCGCGCCAGTTGCAGGCGGCCGCCTGGCTGCTGCTGTACTTCCGCGGCAACGGGCTGGTGCCCGATCCGATTTCCATCCCGGCCGGCTACGCGCTGCTGTTCGGCGGCGTGGCGATCGAGTCGGGCGCGCTGTGGCAGGCCGCCGAGCGGCTGCGCTGGCGCCGCGTGATCTATCCGCTGCTGGCCGTCGCCATCGCCGTATTCACCGCCTGCTACATGATCGACGAGCTGGGCCTGCGCGTGGTGGCCGGCGCCCTCATCCTGGGCATTTTTTACCTGTCCCTGGCGGCGGCCCTGGCCACCGGCTGGAAGGGCGGCAGCATGCTGCGCCGTTTCCTGGTGCTGGCCATTGGCCTGCTGGCGCTGCTGGTGGCCGCGCGCGGCCTGCTGGTACTGGTCATGCCGGGCGGCTGGGGATGGCTCAGCAACGCGCTGCTGCAACTGCTGTCGATCGGCGCCTTTTATCTCCTGATGCTGCTGGGCGGCTTCGGCTACCTGCTGCTCACGCGCGAACAGCTGCAGCAGGAACTGGCGCGCCTGGACGTGATCGACCCTGTCACCGACGTGCCCAACCGGCGCGGCTTCTTCAATACGCTGGCCCCCTGGCTGGCGCTGGCGCGCCGGCCAGGCGCGGCGACCGCGCTGGTGCTGATCGACCTGGACCATTTCAAGCGCGTCAACGACGGCTACGGCCATCCGGCCGGCGACACCGTGCTGCGCAGCGTGATCGACGTGTGCAAGCGCCAGCTGCGCGACAGCGACCAGCTGGGGCGGGTGGTCGGGGTCGAATTCGCGCTGCTGCTGCCGCGCACCGGTCTGGCCGAAGCGATGCTGGTGGCCGAGCGCATCCGCGTCGCCATCGAAGCGACCCCGGTCAAGGCCGAGCGTGCGATGATTTCCATGACCGCCAGTTTCGGCGTGACTACCCTGCGCGCCGACGACACCAACGTCACCCTGTTCCAGCGCGCCGACCAGGCCCTGCGCGCGGCCAAGGAGTCTGGACGCAACCGCGTGGTGCAAGCCAACCCACTGCCTTCCGCATAAAGGATACGACGTCATCACGGCGTCACACAGACCAGCTACTGTGATAAATTTTGCAGCGGGAGAGCCTTCATGTTAACGAACGAGAAAGAGGCTTGTATGTTTGCTGCCGTCGACCTGGGTTCCAACAGTTTTCGACTACATGTCGGCAAGCACGATGGGGAAACCATCCGTGTATTGAAGAGTATGCGCGAACCGATCCGCCTGGCGGCGGGGCTCGACGCCAGCGGCAACCTGACCGACAGCGCCAAACACAGTGCGCTGGCCTGCCTGGCCAACTTCAAGGCGGCCCTCGATACCTACGAACTGGACGCGGTGCGCGTGGT
>CBFGOU010000994.1:0-1690 GCA_965650445.1 uncultured Oxalobacteraceae bacterium
TTCGTCGTCGCCCTGCAGATAGGCCGGCGGCGCCGACAGCAGCGAAAACACTTCGCTGACCGGGCTGGCCGCCGCCACCTCGCCGTTCGGCCGCAGGCGCGCCTTGCACAGGCACAGCGCCACATGGCGGCCGCCGCTGGTGGGAGCCAGCACGTAGACGAATTTGTATTGCGCTACTTTTGGATCTTTGACTTCCAGCTCGAGCTTGGGCTGGGGGTGAGCGGCCGCCTCGACCCGCTGCAGCCAGCTCGCGATCGGCGCCGACAGGCCGTTGACGGCCTTGTCCGGAGCGCCGGCGGGGGTGGCCGGGGTCTGTCCTTCACGGGGGAGGTCGCGGGTAAAATCCATCGTGTGCATTGTTTTCTAATGGCAATATCGAGAGAGACAACAGCCGATATTATCCGACATACGGCCGTTCGTGTTCTGTTCTGTTCCTCTCACAACAAACCCGTTGGTTATTTGCGAAATATCAATATGGGGGCGCCGATTCTATAGTGCAAGGGCAAGTTTGGCGTGCAGCCATAGCGCCGCTCCGCTGTCAAGACTGGCGCAATCGCGTTGATTGCGTATCATGGCCGGCTTGACTCACCAGGACGTTCCCATGCTGCCATCTATCGAACAACGCCTCGCCGTAGAACTTTCCGCCAAACCGATTCAGGTTGCCGCCGCCATCGCCCTGCTCGATGAAGGCGCCACCGTGCCCTTCATCGCGCGTTACCGCAAGGAAGCCACCGGCGGTCTGGACGACATCCAGCTGCGCCTGCTGGAAGAGCGCCTGCGCTACCTGCGCGAGCTGGAAGACCGCCGCGCCGCCGTGATCGCCTCGATCACGGAACAGAACAAGATGACGCCGGAACTGCTCGAGGCCATCACCCACGCCGAAGACAAGACCCGCCTGGAAGACCTCTACCTGCCCTACAAGCAAAAGCGCCGCACCAAGGCGCAGATCGCCATCGAAGCCGGGCTGGCTCCGCTGGCCGAGGGCCTGCTGGCCGATCCCACCCGGAATCCGGAAGAGCAAGCGGCCGGCTACCTGCGCGAGGCCTTCACCACGTCGGACGGCAACAACCCCGGCGTGCCGGATGCCAAGGCGGCCCTGGACGGCGCCCGCCAGATCCTGATGGAGCGCTTCGCCGAAGACGCCACCTTGCTGCAATCGCTGCGCGAATACGTGCAGGAGCACGGCGTGGTCGATTCGAAGGTGGTCGAGGGCAAGCAGGACGAAGGCGAAAAATTTGCCGACTACTTCGCCTATTCCGAACCGATCGCCGCGATTCCCTCGCACCGCGCGCTGGCGCTGCTGCGCGGACGCCGCGAAGGCGTGCTCGACGTGGCCCTGCGCCTCGATACCGAGGAAGAAAAGCCCAAGTGGGACGCGCCGCACAACCCGTGCGAAGGGCGCATCGCCGCGCGGTTCGGCATCAAGAACCTGGGCCGCCCGGCCGACAAATGGCTGGCCGACACCGCGCGCTGGACCTGGCGCGTGAAGAGCTTCATGTACATCGAAACGGAACTGATGGGCGCCCTGCGCGAGAAGGCCGAGCTGGACGCGATCAATGTGTTCGCCCGCAACCTCAAGGCCCTGCTGCTGGCCGCGCCGGCCGGTCCGCGCGCCACCATGGGCCTGGACCCGGGCCTGCGCACCGGCGTCAAGGTGGCCGTGGTGGACGCCACCGGCAAGGTGGTCGAC
>CBFGOU010000995.1:0-1687 GCA_965650445.1 uncultured Oxalobacteraceae bacterium
GTAATCCTGCAGCAGGGTGTGCGACGCTTTCTCGAAGTCGAGGTCGCCGCCCTTCTGGCGGAAGCCGCGCCGCGCGCCCACGCCTTCGACCACGGCGATGCCGTCCATGCCTTCGGTCTTGAAGCCGTAGCGCGCGCTCAGCAGCTGCGGATACTGCTCCAGCAGCACCTCGGCCAGAAACACGGCCACTTCTTCCTCGATCAGCGCGTTCGAGCCGATCGCGTGGCTGGCCGCCAGCATCAGACCATCGCTGGCCATGGCGATCTTGGGCCACAGCATGCCCGGCGTGTCGACCAGGATGATGTTCTTGCCGAGGTAAAGCTTTTGCTGCATCTTGGTGACGGCCGGCTCGTCACCCACCTTGGCCACCTTCTTCTTCAGCAGGGCGTTCATCAGGGTCGATTTGCCGACGTTGGGTATGCCCATGATCATGATGCGCAGCGGCTTGGTCGGCACACCGCGGTGCGGCGCCAGCGCCTGGCACATGTCCGGAATCCTGGCCACGTCGGCCGGCTTCTTGGTCGTCATGGCGTAGGCGGTCACGCCTTCCTGGGCGTTGTAGTAAGCCGTCCAGGCGGCCGTGGCCGCCGGATCGGCCAGGTCGACCTTGTTGAGTATCTTCAGGCACGGCCGCTGGCGAAACAGGCGCAACTCTTCCACCAGCGGATTGCAGCTGGCTTCGGGCAAACGCGCATCGAGCACTTCGATCACCACATCGGTGTTTTCCATCTGCTCGGCGGCCTTCTTGCGGGCCGCGTTCATATGCCCCGGGTACCATTGTATCGACATGCCACACTCTCAAAATTGCTATCAGGGCGCTATTTTACGATGCCCCGGTGTGGCGAACGACACTTGCACCGCCCGCCAGGGTTTTCAAGATCCCTCAGTGTTTCATTTTTGCTGCCCTCCTTCAACATATTGATCGATAGCAAAAGCCAGCGACGTCCGTGCACTCACACTTTGCGTATTGCCACAGCTTATCGGGAGCACAGCATGCGCGTCGTCAAACACATGGAAATCGTCATTGGCCTGGCCTTTTTGTTATTGGTCGGCATAGCCTGGCTGGGCAAGGCGCCCGCCCCGGTTCACGAGCAGGCGACGCCTTTCCCGGCCGACATGCCGGTGGTGGTCATCACCGGCAAGCGCATGACGGCCGAGGAGAAGCGCCAGGCGCTGGTGCTGTTCTGATCAGCGGGCCAGCGCTTGCATCTCGGCGCGCACCACCGAGGTGACGCCTTCCCAGTTGTCGTTCAGGTAGTGGCGGTATCGCTCGTCGTCGTCACGGTAGTTGACCGCGTGGAAGTTCCACTTGGGCCAGCCGCCCTGGTTGACGGCGCTGCCCAGGGTGAGATCGTCGCAGAACCAGTCGCCCGGGTTGCAATAGGCGCTGCCGATCGTGCCGGACACCGCGCCGCTGCTGTGGTAGGCGACGACCTCGTCGTCCTGCCCCGGCAGCAGGAACGAGTAGGCGGTGCCGCGCGCGCCCGTGTACATGTAGAACCAGATGCCGCGCGTGTCGTTGTGGTTGTACATGGCACGGGCGGTGCTGGTCTTGAGGTCGCGTACCAGCGGCTCGCTGGTGGTCCAGGCGCCCGCGTCGGACAGTTCGCTGCCGCCGGCCGCGCCGGCCGCTACCCGCACCCACTTGATGTTCCAGCCGGTCTGGGTGGCCCCGCCGGCGGCCGCG
>CBFGOU010000996.1:0-1682 GCA_965650445.1 uncultured Oxalobacteraceae bacterium
CAAGTGTGTTCGCGCCCCTCTGTCCTTGATACCTGAGAGATAGCGGATGATGTTCCGCCTGCCCCTTCGGTGGGCCGCCGGCGTGTGCCGCGGCCGCTCTCCAGAGTTTGAGCCGGTGCGCTGTGCGCCGCCGACCCCTGACCGGTCCTTTTGCCTGAGAGTTTTTGGGTGATGCCCCTTCGGCGGCAGCGCCTGGCTGCCCTCTCCCGATCAAGACTGTGGAGGATATGCCAAGCAAGGGCCGGCTGTCAACCTCGGGGCCGGAGGGCGCGCACGAATGGGCAGCGGGGCGCCGCCAGCGCACCTTCGTATTTGCTAGAATGAAGTATCCCTGTTGCGAGCGACCAAGCCATGAGCGAAGACCAAGCAAAACAAGAGAGCAACGCGTACTACACCCTGTCGGGCGACGTGAACAGCGACATGGTGCACCGGGTATTCGAAGCCGTCGGCTGCATGACGGAGCAGGGCATCGACACGGCCCACGTGCTGGTGCAATCGAACGGCGGCTACGTCAGCGATGGCCTGTGCCTGTATAACTTCCTGTCCAATTCACCGGTCAAGTTCGTGATGTACAACGCCGGCGCGGTGGCGTCGATCGCGGTGATCCTGTTCCTGGCCGGTTCGCGCCGCTATGCCAGCGAAACGGCGCGCTTCATGGTGCACAAGTCGCATGCCACCGCTTCGCCGGGCGCGCGTCCGGATGCGCTCAACATCATCGTCGAAGGCTTGCGGGCCGACGATGCGCGCACCGAATCGATCCTGCGCAAGCATATCGAACTGACGCCGGAGCAGTGGGCCATTCACCAGTATTCGGATTTGCACCTGACCGCGCGCGATGCCAAGGTCGCGGGGATGATTACCGATGTCGGGGATTTTGCGCCGCCCAAAGGGGCTGTGCTGCGCAATATGTGAGGTGCGGCGCAGTCCGGGGCGGCCACCTGGCCGGTGGCCAGTCCCGGAACGGTGCGCCTTAGCGCTTGCTGGTGGACTGCTTGTTGCCCGAACCGGCGCCGGATTGCTTCGATCCGCCTTTGGCGTCGTTCTTGTGACTTTGACGGCCAGCTTCGACGTGCTGCTCGTGGGTGCCTCCCTGGGTTCCGGTGGGACGGGAAGCGTTGCCTTGCGAGCCCGACTGCTGGTTGCCGCTTTTCTGCTTCGATGCCATGTCATTCCCTTTCAATAGGTTGAGGTCATGTTTGCCGGCTGTGCAGAGCGAAAAGTTTCTCATGCCCGTTTCCGGTGACACAATCATGCGAGTCGCACAAGTGCAGCGCTATCAGACAATGGCGCTAGTGGCTGTAGGACGCAAGCCGACAGCCGGGTGAGCCCGGGATTAAAAGGTTTGCCAGTTTATTTCTTCGCTGCTCAGGGAGTCGCGCGCCGCCGGCGTGACAGCGGCAATGCGTACCTGCTTGCGCCGCTCCCGCCCCGGACGGGCGACGGGATGCCGGTTGATCGACACCAGGTGAATGCGCGGGCTGCCACCCGCATGGCCTTGCCCCAGGGAAAAACCTGCCATCAGGCGCGACAGTCTGCCGGTCTGGTCGCGCATGAAGGCGGTGGCCTCGGCCGAATGCTCGGCCAGGACCGCGTTTTCGTGGGCGCTCTGTTCCAGTGCCGCCATGGCTTGGGCAAGCTGCTCGATGGCGGGATGCCGGCCGTCGAGCCAGCCGGCACCACGA
>CBFGOU010000997.1:0-1677 GCA_965650445.1 uncultured Oxalobacteraceae bacterium
CATGGAATACTGGATCCTGTTCGGCGTATTCACCCTGCTGATGGTGATCGGCACACCCATCGCCTATTGCCTGGGCATCGCCAGCTTTGCCACCATCATCTATCTGGGCCGGCCGGCCATCGTGGTGTTCCAGCAGCTCAATTCGGGCGTGTCGGCCTTTTCGCTGCTGGCCATTCCCTTCTTCATCTTCGCCGGCGACCTGATGATGCGCGGCGGCATCGCGGCGCGGATCATTTCGTTTGCCGGATCGATCATCGGGCATGTGCGCGGCGGGCTGGGGCAGGTCAATATCGCGGCCTCGACGCTGTTCGGCGGCATTTCCGGCTCAGCCGTGGCGGAAGCGGCCGCGGTCGGCGGCATCATGATCCCGCAGATGAAGGCGCGCGGCTATGGCGCCGACTATGCGGTCAACGTCACCTCGATGGCGGCGCTGATCGCACTGCTGCTGCCGCCCAGCCACAACATGATCATCTATTCGCTGTCGGGTGGCGGCAATATCTCGATCGCCGACCTGTTCACCGCCGGCATCATCCCCGGCCTGCTGCTGGCGGCGGTGTTGAGCGTCACCGCCTACCTCGTGGCGGTGAGGCGTGGCTATCCGACCGAGCCGTTCCCCGGCTTCAAGAATGCGGGCTATTTCTTCGTCGTCTCCATCCCCGGCCTGATGCTGATCGCCATCATCTTCGGCGGGGTGCGCTCGGGCATCTTCACGGCGACGGAGTCATCCTGCATCGCCGTCATCTATGCGCTGCTGGTGACGCTGCTGATCTATCGGTCGCTGAACTGGAGCGAGTTCGTCCATGCCGTGCTTGGCGCAGTGCGGACAACGGCCATGGTGCTGTTCATCATCGGCGCGGCGGCGTCGTTCGCCTGGCTGATGGCCTATATGAAGGTGGCGCTGATCCTGACGCAGGGCATGGCCACGATTTCGTCGGACCCGCTGCTGGTGCTGCTGATGATCAATGTGATCCTGCTGCTGCTCGGCACCTTCATGGATATGGGGCCGCTGATCATCATCACGACGCCGATCTTCCTGCCGATGGTCAAGGCGTTCGGTGTCGACCCGGTGCATTTCGGGGTGATCATGATCCTCAACCTGGGCATCGGGCTCAACACCCCGCCACTGGGGCCGGTACAATTCGTGGCGGCCGCGGTCGGCAAAATCACGGTCATGGACGCCATGAAGAGCATTTGGCCGTTCTACGGCGCGGGGCTGATCGTGCTAGGACTGGTGACCTATATTCCGGCACTGTCGCTATGGCTGCCGGCACTGTTCCGGGGATAGCCATGAGTCTGAGCGAGGAGATATCGGTTCCGGGGCGCAAGCCGAAGCTGGCCGATCTGGTGATCGGGACGCTGCGCAAGCGCATCAGCGCGGGCGAGTACCGCGCCGGCACCAAGCTGCCGACCGAGAGCCAGATGACCACGATTTTCGGCGTCAGCCGGACGGTGGTGCGCGAGGCGATCGCGGCTTTGTCGGCCGACGGCCTGGTGCAGCCGCGTCAGGGCGCCGGGGTGTTTGTGGTCGGCAATGCGGCGAGCCCGTTCACCGCTATCGGCGCGGATTCATCCAACAAGATCTCGGTGGCGCTCAATGTGCTCGAGGTGCGCATGGGCATCGAGATCGAGTCGGCGGGGCTGGCGGCGCAGCGGCGCAGCAACAGCCAGGACGCGGCG
>CBFGOU010000998.1:0-1672 GCA_965650445.1 uncultured Oxalobacteraceae bacterium
TTTACCATCGGTACCGGCTTTACCGGCCCGATCGGCAGCATCAAGTCCGGCTTGCAGGCGGCCGCGCGCGATGCGCGCGTGGTGGGCCAGTCGAGCACCGATTCCGGGGTCTATGTGGCGGCGTGCCGCGACGGCGGCGGCAATGGCGTCAATGTGCACAATGTCACGGTGGCGTCCGGCACCATGGCGGCCCGTTTCGCCCTGTACGACGAGGACACGGCCGGGGCCGGCGATTCCGATCTCGACCTGCTGGTCATGGACAGCGCCGGCAATCTGGTCGGCAGCAGCGGCAACGGCGGTTCCAACGAGCTGGTACAGCTGAATAATCCGGCCGGCGACATCTACAAGGTGTGCGTAATCGGTTATGCGCCCAAGGGCGGGGCGGCCGCGTACACCCTGTCGTCGTGGGTGCTGGCGCCGAATGCCGTCAGCGGCGGCTTCAAGGCGCTGCTGCCGGGCTTTGCGTATGTCGGCGGCACCGGCACGGTGAGCATGAGCTGGGCCGATCTGGCGCCGGGGCAGCGCTACCTCGGCATCCTGCGTTATCTGGTCAGCGGCGTGGCGCAGGGCAATACCATGGTCGAGGTGAACACCAACGATCCGTTGCCGGCCTTCGATACGGCGCGTGCCGCGCCGGCGCCGGCGCAGTAAGGCGGGCCGTAGTGGTTGAAAAGCGCCGGCCAATGCCGGCGTTCCTTCTTTTCGTTGCAATAAAGCATCAGTGCCTTTTAGCCGCGCTTCCCTCTGCACCGGCACGGCTTGCACCAAAGTGGCGCGGGTGTACGTAAGAACATTATTTATTCCACTTTCCGTAAATAAAAAAACATGCTTTACTGCAAGTTCACGAAAAGCTGTCGCGGCGTCGACGGCGTTCGATCATGATTTGCTGGTGGAGCAATAATTAGTGGACATTCATCGCCTCAAGCTGAAGCACCGTTTTTTGATTCTGCTGTCGACCTTTTTCGTCGGCTTTGCCGTGTACGGCGCAGTATCGTTTTATACCCTCAACGCGCTTAAGGTCAACGGGCCGCTGTATCAGGACATCGTGCAGAACAAGGACCTGGTGGCCGACGTGCTGCCGCCCCCCGAATACATCATCGAATCCTACCTGGTGACCCTGCAGATGATGGCCGCCGACGGCGCCGCGCAGACGCGCCTGGTGGAGCGCCTCAAGACGCTCAAGGGCGAGTACGACACGCGCCATGAGGTGTGGGTCAAGGCGCGCCTGGATGCGCAGCTCGGTCCGCTTCTGCTCAAGTCGGCGCACACGCCGGCGATCGCGTTTTACGATGCCGCTTTCACCAAGCTGGTGCCGGCGCTCAATGCGGGCGACCATGCCGCCGCCACCGCCATCATGCAGAGCATGGCAACCCTGTACGAGGAACACCGCAGGGCGATCGACGAGGTGGTGAAGCTGGCCGTCGCCGGCAGCGAACGGGGCGAAAGCAAAGGCGCGCAGCAGATCGAGACGGCGCGCCTGGTCATGCTGGCCGTGCTGCTCGGTTCGCTGGCCGCCGGCCTGGCCGTGGCGTGGTATATCCTGCGCGGCCTGCTGCATCGCCTGGGCGGCGAACCGGCCTACGCCGCCGATATTTGCCGCCAGGTCGCCGCCGGCCGGCTCGACCTTGCCGTGGAAGTGCGCGGCGACCAGCAGGGCAGCCTGCTGGCCTCG
>CBFGOU010000999.1:0-1669 GCA_965650445.1 uncultured Oxalobacteraceae bacterium
ATCAGGCGTTGGATGCCTTGCGCTTCTTCGAGCGGGTTCAGGTCCTCGCGCTGGATGTTCTCGATCAGCGCCATGGCGGCGGCGGCCTGGTCGTCGACGTCGCGCACCAGCACCGGGATGTCTTCCAGGCCGGCCAGCTGGGCCGCACGGAAACGGCGTTCCCCGGCGATGATTTCGTACTTGCCCTGCCCCACCGGGCGCACCAGCACCGGCTGCATGATGCCCTGGGTGCGGATCGAGGCGGCCAGTTCGTTCAGCGCGCCTTCGTCCATGCGCGTGCGCGGCTGGTATTTACCGGCCTGCAGCAGCGCGACCGGCAGTTGCGATGGAGTGCCGGCGTCGGGCGTGGCGAGGTCGCCGTCTCCGCCCAGCAGTGCTTCGAGGCCGCGGCCGAGGCCCTTGAGTTTTTTGGTAGCCATTGATATTCCGTTCATGTTCTGTCGTCCTCCCGAGGGCGACTGGGTAAATTACATTGTCTTGATGCGTTTGACCATTTCGGCGCCGAAGGCGATGTAGGCCTGCGCGCCTTTCGAGGCGGGGTCGAACACCACACCGGGCACGCCGTAGGACGGCGCTTCCGCCAGCCGCACATTGCGCGGGATGATGGTGGTGAACACCTTGTCGCCGAAGTGCTGTTCCAGCTGCGCCGAAACCTGCTGCGAAAGCGTCATGCGCGGATCGAACATCACCCGCAGCAGACCGATGATCTTCAGATCCTGGTTCAGGTTCGCATGCACCTTCTTGATGGTGTTGACCAGATCGGACAAGCCCTCGAGCGCGTAATACTCGCACTGCATGGGGATGATGACGCCGTGCGCGGCGCACAGGCCGTTCAGGGTCAGCATCGACAGCGCGGGCGGGCAGTCGATCAGGATGAAGTCGTATTCCTTGTCGACCAGTGCCAGCGCATCCTTGAGGCGGCGTTCGCGGTTATCCAGCTCCACCATCTCCACTTCGGCGCCGGCCAGTTCGCGGTTGGACGGCAGCACGTCGAAGCGCCCCGCTTCCGAACGCCGGCGCGCCGCGTTGACGTCCGCTTCTCCCAGCAGCACTTCATAGGTCGACGCCTGCAGCCCGGCCTTGTTGATGCCGGCACCCATGGTGGCATTGCCCTGCGGGTCCAGATCGACCAGCAGCACGCGCTGATCGAGCTTGGCCAGACCGGCCGACAGGTTCACGCTGGTGGTGGTCTTCCCTACTCCGCCTTTTTGATTTGCTACGCAAAATATTTTGGCCATGTATGCCCTTAATCGTGGACGCAACAATAACGATTAATACCATTTATACTATCAAAATCGTTTAATCGATTTATTTAGTATATTCGGTATAAATCGTTTATTTAATTTATACTGTTTATTCGGTTTTCGAGATAAACACCAGATGACGTTCGGCTTGCAGTTTTGGCACGTCCAGAGGCTGCAATTTCGTCACTTTCCATGCTTCCGGCAGCCTTTTTTGTTCGTCCTCGGGCGCCGTTCCTTTCAAGGCGATGAATTGGCCTCCCTCCGCCAGCAGGTGCCCCGACCAGTTCACGAAATCCGATAGGTCGGCGAAAGCGCGCGAGGTGATGACATCGAATGGGGTGTTCACTTTCAGCTGCTCCACCCTGTTCGTGTACACCGTCACGTTGGCCAGGCCCAGCTCCGCCTTCACCTGCGTGAGGAAAGCG
>CBFGOU010001000.1:0-1667 GCA_965650445.1 uncultured Oxalobacteraceae bacterium
CTTCGACTGCGGCATTGAGCGCAAGGTGGTTGGCGTGCTCGGCGTTCTGCATCACGGTCGCCGTCAACGATGAGATCGAGGCGGTGGCTTCCTTGATCGATTGCACTTCGGTGTCGGTGCGCTGGGCCAGGTCGCGGTTGCCATCGGCAAGTTCGTTCGATGCCTGCGCGATGTCCTGGGTGCCGGCACGGACCTCGGCCACCACGCGGATCAGCTTGCTCTTCATTTCCTCCAGGGCCGCAAACAGCAAGCCGATTTGCGCGCGCCTTGGCGTACGGAACCAGGGGCGCCCAGGCGGACATGGCAACGCCGGCGGCGAAAAACGCCAGCCGGGTGGAAAGCAGATGTTGGCGGTGAGTTTGATCCATAGGACACAGTCTACACCGCCACGAGACGCCAGCCTGGAAACGCTTCACATTCCCGCGACGCGTTTACTTGAAGGCATATGTTGCGCTGATATAGCCGCGCCGTCCGCGCACGTCGGTATAGGTCGGGTCGTAGCCGGACAGGAAGTAATAGGCCTGGTTGGAGAAAGGCGGACTCTTGTCGAACAGGTTTTGCACGCCTGCGCGCAAGCGCAATTGCTTGCTGACCTCATACCCCAGCGACATGTCCCACAGCGAATAGGCCTTCACGCGGTTGGGCGCCACCACGCTGCCGTCGTCGATATTGATGGCCGAGTTCTGGTCTTCGTAGCCGCTCGAATACGTGTTCGACAGCGTAGCCGACAGCGCGCCGCGCTCCCAGTCGACACTCAAGGTATGGCGCCAGCGCTGCACCACCCCGTCGGTGACGAACCGGTTGAGATTGCTGACGTAGGCGTCGCCGGGGCCGTTCTGGATTGTCGAACCGAGTACATAGGTGCCGTTCAGACGGGCGCCGAAGCGGCCCGCCGCCGTGTCCAGGCGGCGCAGGCTGAGCGCCAGATCCAGGCCCTTGGCCAGTTGCGCACCGCGGTTTTCCTTGCGCAGTTCGATGTAATCGATCAGCCCGTCCTCGTCGCGGTGGACCAGGCTGCCGTACTTGGCCAGGTTAGCGAGAATGATGTCGTCGCCAATCTCGCTGATCAGATTGGTGCGCTTGATGTTCCAGTAGTCCAGCGAAGCATTCCAGTGCTTGCCGGCGGCGAAAGCGGCGCCCAGCGAGAACTGGCGGCTGCGCTCGGGCTTGAGCTCGGCGTTGCTGTAGCGCCGCGTATTCCAGTTGTCGGCGCAGTCGGCGTAATTGTTGTCCACCGTGGCGCAATACACCGGGTCGGGCAAGGTGGCGGTGGCGCTGTACACCGTTGGGCGGAACAGTTCGCTCATCGACGGCGCGCGGAAGCCGCGTCCGGCCGAGCCGCGCAGCAATACGCTTTCGGCCGGGCGATAACTCACGCCGACCTTGGGACTGGCCGCCCCGCCCACCCGCTGGTAATGGTCGTAGCGCGCGGACAGCTGGGCTTCCCACTGCTTGGTGAACGGCATCAGCACTTCAGTGTACAGTGCGGCAATATTGCGGCTGTCACGCGTGGCCTGCCCGCCTTCGGGCGCCGCGTCGTTGTTGATGTTGTCGCTCATTAGCAGGGCCGACGGGGTGAAGGCGTTGCGTTCGCGCCGGGCCTCGCCGCCGACCGCCAGGGCGAGATCGCCGCCGCCCATGGGCATGAGCGCGCGCGAAAACTTGAA
>CBFGOU010001001.1:0-1667 GCA_965650445.1 uncultured Oxalobacteraceae bacterium
CGATGTAGCGCGGGTCGAGCGGCTCGCTCGGGTCTTCGCGATGGCGCGCCGTTTGGCGGCCGGCATCCAGGCTTCCAGCAGCGCCGGCCAGCGCGCCACTACGCGCGGCTGGGCGTCCGGCTGGCAGTCGGGGGTGGTGCGCAGGCCGTCGCGATCGAGCCAGACGGTTTCCAGCAGCGAGCGCGCGCGCAGCCGGTCGGGCAGGGTAGGCGGGATGGTGCCCTGCAGGATCCAGGCGCTGCGCTTGACGTGGCAGTGTTCGGGCGCGGTGAGGGCGGCCGCGCTGCCCAGCGGCCAGCAGATCTGGGCGCTGCTCACGTCAGGCGGGCGGCCGGGCGCGGGCAGGTCGCTGCGCGGCAGCGCCAGGGCGATCTGCTGCAGCAGGGGCGCGGCCACGTTGGCGCCGAAGAAGCCGGGATTGGGGGTGCCGTCCGGGCGCCCGATCCATACGCCCAGCGTGTAGCGCCCGCTCACGCCGATGGCCCAGGCGTCGCGAAAGCCGTAGCTGGTGCCGGTCTTCCAGGCCAGGCGCGCGCCGCCGCCGGCATCTTCGACGAAGGGCTGGTCGGGATGGCCGCCACCTTCCAGAATGCTGCGGATGATGAAGGCGGCGCCGGCGCTCATCATGCGCGCTTCGCGCACCGGCGCGTCGGGCGTGATGCGCGGGGCGCCGGCCACGCCGCCGGCGGCCAGGGCGCGGTAGGCGCCCACCAGTTCCTCCAGGCTGGTGCCGGCACCGCCCAGGATGATCGACAGGTTCGGACTGGCGTCGCGCGGCAGGCGCAGGCGCAGCCCGGCGCCGGACAGGCGCGCGGCGAAGCGCGCCGGGCCGATCCGCTCCAACAGGTCGACGGCGGGCACGTTGAGCGAGCGTTGCAGCGCTTCCGCGGCGCTCACCGGACCGGAGAAGCTGGCCTGGAAGTTGCCGGGATCGTAGCCGCCGAACGATTGCGGGGTGTCGGCCAGCAGGCTCTCGGAATGGATGATGCCCTCGTCGAGCGCCATCGCGTACAGGAAGGGTTTGAGGGTCGAGCCGGGCGAGCGGATGCCGCGCACCATGTCGACGTGGTTGAAGCGGCGCGCGTCGGAAAAGTCGGCCGAGCCGGCGTAGGCCAGCACTTCCAGGCTCTTGCTGTCCATGACCATGGCGGCCATCGAGACGAAGCGCGGCAACTGGCCGACGCGGTCGGACAGCATGCGTTCGAGCGTGACCTGCATGTCGCGGTCGATGGTCGAGCGCACGACGGCAGCGCGTTCGCCGCGGCGCGCGCCCTGGTGCAGGCGCTCGGCGGCCAGCGGCGCCAGCCAGGCCAGGCGCGGCGGATTGGCGCCGACCTGCTCGATCATCGCGTCCTCGACTTCGGCTTGGCTCCAGTGTCCCAGTTCGGCCATGCGCCGCAAGACCTTGTCGCGCCACTGCTGCGCCACCAGCGGATGGCGGTCCGGGCGCAGGCGCGACGGCGCCTGCGGCAGTACCACCAGCAGCGCCGCTTCGGCCGGCGACAGGGTGGCGGCGCTCTTGCCCAGATAGCTGCGGCTGGCCATCTCGACGCCTTCGACGATGCCGCCCATCGGCGCGTGGTTCAGGTACAGGGTGAGGATGTCGCGCTTGGACAGGCGCAGTTCGAGCTGCAGGGCGCGCGCCACCTGGCGCAGTTTGCCTTTCA
>CBFGOU010001002.1:0-1666 GCA_965650445.1 uncultured Oxalobacteraceae bacterium
AGCACCACGCCCAACTGCAACCAGTTGATCACCGGGATATAGATCTGCCCGATCTGCTGTGCGGAAGTATGAATGGTCCGCATGCGCGGCAAGAAGCCGAGCGCGATCGCCTCCCTGGTTATCGAGAACGCACCCGAGATCGTCGCCTGCGACGCGATGATGGTCGCCACTGTCGATAGCGCAACCAGCGGATAGATGCTCCATGCGCCGAGTTGCTGGTAGAACGGATTCGAAATGGCGGCCGGATTGGCCAGCAGCAGCGCACCCTGTCCGAGATAATTCAGCGCCAGCGCCGGAAATACGAATCCGAACCACGCGACCCGCAGCGGCCGCTTGCCGAAATGTCCCATATCCGCATACAACGCTTCCGCGCCGGTGAAAGCGAGCACCACCGCACCGAGCGCAATGAACGCGACCAGCCGGTTGTGGAGCATGAACAGCAGCGCATGCCCGGGATTCAAGGCAGCGAGAATCTGCGGCGACTGCACGATATTGACGACCCCCATCGCCGCCAGCGCTGCGAACCAGACGATCATGACCGGGCCGAACCATTTGCCGATGCCTGCAGTGCCGCGCGCTTGCAGCGCGTAGAGGCCGAACAGCACCACCACCGTCACCGGCACCACGTAAGGCCGCAGCGCGGGCGTTGCGACCTCCAGGCCCTCGATCGCGGACAGCACAGAGATCGCCGGCGTAATCACGCCGTCGCCATAGAACAATGTAGCGCCGAACAAACCCATGATCATCAACGGCACATACCAGCGCGACCCCTGACCGACCGCCGACAACGCGAGCGACATCAGTGCCATGATGCCGCCCTCGCCACGGTTGTCGGCACGCAAGACCAGCGTCACATATTTGAGCGACACGATGAGTGACAGCCCCCAGAAAATCAGCGACACCACGCCCAGCACATTGGGCGCGTCCAGCACGAGGCCGTGTTCTTTCGAAAACACCTCTTTCATCGTGTACAGGGGACTGGTGCCGATGTCGCCGTAGACGATACCGACGGCGGCGACGGTCAGTGCGGCAAGACGATTTTTTTGAAATTCCGATGACAAGTCGACACTCGCTGATGATTGTGGTGCTTTGCACAATAAAACGCGCTATTTCGAAATGCAAGAAAATTTCTCGCCTGATCTGAGATGCGCCGACTTACGCCTTGAAAAAACGAAAGCAGCGCGAAATTATATTGAGATGCGCGTCACGAACAATGCCCGCCGGTCTCGCATCGGTTATCCTTGCACTCACCCCTTTTTGTAAACAACCACCACTCGACATTCCTATGGCTCAATACGTATACACGATGAACCGCGTGGGCAAGATCGTCCCGCCCAAGCGCCAGATCCTCAAAGACATTTCGCTGTCCTTCTTCCCCGGCGCCAAAATCGGCGTGCTCGGCCTGAACGGCTCCGGCAAATCGACGCTGCTCAAAATCATGGCCGGCATCGACAAAGATATCCAGGGCGAAGCGGTACCGATGCCGAACCTCAATATCGGCTACCTGCCGCAGGAGCCGGAACTCGATCCGGAGCAAACCGTGCGCCAGGCCGTCGAAGGCGGCTTGGGCGAAGTGTTTGAAGCGAAGGCGAAACTCGATGCGGTGTACGCCGCCTACGCGGAAGAAGACGCCGACTTCGATGCGCTGGCCGCCGAACAGGCACGG
>CBFGOU010001003.1:0-1664 GCA_965650445.1 uncultured Oxalobacteraceae bacterium
AAATCCGCCTCACGATCCATCACGCAGACCTGCCGTGTCTCGGGAAGCTCGTGCTGCAGCTTGACGCAGTCGCGCAGTCCCGCAATCCACGCGAAGGTCTTCTTCTGTTCGATGGGCTGTACGCTCGCATACCGAGCATCCTCGGCTGACTTCGCAGCCGGCGCCGTGAACTGTGCCTTCAACACGCCGATGGGCAATCCCTCGGTGCTCACGACCAGCGTCGAATGCAGATGCAGTCCTGAACCTCGGGCGCCGGTCTGGTTGGCGCCCATGACACCCAAGCCTTCGCAGCGCGCCAGTCCCGAATAGTTCAGATCGCTGCCGTCCTGAATGCACAGCACCGTCGGGTGTGCCTTCATGCGCTGTACCGTGCGCGCACGATGCGGGGCCAGGATTGCCTCGACCGTCACCTGCGAATCATCGGGCTGGTCGATCAGTCGGTAGTAACCCTTGACGGCGGCCCAGTCGCCGCGCGCCACGCCGGAAAACGCTTGTCCGGGCATCGTGGCGAGCGTACGCGCGCTCTGCACCAGCCGCTCGCTCAAGCGCCGATCCCCCAGTTTCGCACCACCGAACTCTTGCGCTGCCCAGCCATCTCCCTCCACACCCTCGGCCAGTTCCAACGCACCCGCAACGACGGGTTCGACACCGCCCATGCGCTGTCGAAAAGCCGCATCCAGTGGATACACATAGATGGCTTTGACGCTCTTGGCATGCCGGTGCTCCCGGTCCTGGCGACCGCGTCCCCTGGTCTTCCCGATCTCCATCCAGTTCGCCGCCTGATAGCTGGTGCCGGCAAAACGCTCGGTCTCCACAAAGCTCTCGATGAGCCAGGGACGGTAACCGTACTGCGCCTGGAAATCCACCTCGATTCGACGCAGCACCGTCCCCAGCACGCGCGAGGCCAGATTTTGACAGCGCACCGAAGGACGGATCAGAAAGCGGCTCATCGCCACGATGCGATGCAAGTGCTCGCGGCGCTTCGCCACCTCCCAGCCAATCCATTGATCGCGAGCCGCCAGTTGAATGGCCGCAGCGCCAAATCCCAGCCCACCGAGCCAGCCATGCGCCGAGCCGATCAGATAGCGCATCTGCGCCCCCACCAGCGGCCCGGCCCCCTGCGGGTGCTCGCAGAGCATCATCTCGTTCCAAATGCGCATCAGCTCGAGTGTGTCGACCTTCGTCAAGCACAACTCGCGCACGTCACCCGCTTGTTCCGGAACGTCGTGCGGGTCCTCTACCGGCGCGCCAAGACGGCGCGGACGCTTCGCGCCTTTGGCGCCCATCGCGCTCGCCGGCGGCAGTGCGAAGTGGCCCAAACGCTCCAACTCGCGCAACGCCTTGATGCATCCGCTTCGTTGTACCCTGCCGCGCGCGTCGTAAAATCCAAACTGCTGACACACCGCATCGGCAAACGTCGACCGATATGCATAGACGTTCTCACGCAGAAGTCGACCGATACTCTCAATCGAGTTCTGCTCGGAGAGGACACGTTTGATCTGGTTCTGAACTTCCACCCCGCCACGATAAACGCGGCGCACAGAAATGTTCAGCCTTTTCTAAGGGCTACGAGCAGGGCTAGCGCCCGGCCGCGCGCCTGCGCGGCGCCTTCGACGCGCCCACGGCGTTGACGACGACGCGCCCTTTCATCGACGCGCCGTGGA
>CBFGOU010001004.1:0-1660 GCA_965650445.1 uncultured Oxalobacteraceae bacterium
ACCGCGCGCAGCACTTCATCGACGCCGACTTTTTGCGCCGTCATCGCTTCCGGCTTCAGGCTGATCAGGATCTCGCGGTTGGTGCGGCCGTTCACGCGCACCTGGCCGACCCCGGCCACGCCCTGCAGGCGCTTGCTGATCACCTGCTCGGTCATGACCGACAGCTCGCGCAGGCTGCGCGTGGGCGAGGTCAGCGCCATCACCACGATGGCTTGCTGGTTGTCGCCTTCGGCGCGTTCGATGAACGGTTCTTTCGCTTCGCGCGGAAAGGAAGGGCGCACCCGCGCCACCTTGTCGCGCAGCTCCGTCATGGCCTTGTCCATATTGGTCGACAGGTAGAACTCGACCTGTACCCCGCCGCGGCTTTCCCACGAGTTGCTGCGCAGGGTCTTGACCCCGCTGACGGTGTTGATCGCTTCTTCCAGCGGACGGGTGATGTCGTTCTCGACCTGTTCGGGCGAGGCGCCGGGGTAACTGACTTCCACCCAGGCATAGGGAATTTCGACATTGGGCATGCTTTCCACGCCCAGGCCGCGGTAGGAAAACGCTCCCAGCACCACCAGCGCCACCATCACCATGGTGGCAAACACGGGGTACTTGATACTGGTCTTGGTGATCCACATGGCTTAGCCTTTCGTCGCCGCGGCGAGCTGCTGGTTGGCCACCGCGGACGCGCCGGCCAGCTTGACCTTGCTGCCGGGCTTGACGCCATCGAGCCTGGTGACGATCACGCTGGCGCCGGGCGCCAGCCCGGCCGCCACGCCGGCCATGCCTTCATCCTCGTTCTGCATGCCCAGGGTGACCGCCTGCGCCACCACCTTGCCGGCCTCGATCTTGTAGACCACGTCGGCGCCGCCTTCCTTGCGCACGGCCGCCAGCGGCAGCAGCGGCATCACGGCCGATGTGTCGGTGGTGATGCTGCCCTTGGCAAACATGCCGCCGCGCAGGGCGCTGTCGGCGTTGTCCACACTGATATACACCAGCATGGCGCGCGAACCGGCCTCGGCGCTCGGGTTGATGCGCGCCACCTTGCCGGCAAAGGCGCGCGCGCCATAGCCGTCGACCTTGAACTGCACGTCCTGGCCGATTTTTATGCGCGGAATTTCCGATGCCGGTACCTGCGCTTCCAGGGTCAGCCGGCGCAGGTCGACGATGCTGTAGACCGGCATGTCGGGCGCCAGTTTTTCGCCGGCCTGCACGTGGCGCTTGCTGATCACCCCGGACAGCGGCGCGCGGATCACCGTATCGGCCAGCGCGATGCCGGCCAGCGCCACCTGGGCGCGCGCCGCTTTCACGCCGGCCTGCGCCAGTTCCAGCGAATTCCGGGTCGCATCATAGGAGCTTTGCGAGATGTAGTTTTGCTTGAGCAAGGCCATGCTGTTGGCATTGTTCTTGGTGGCCAGCGCCAGGCGCGCATTGGCTTCGTCCAGCGCGGCCTGCTGCTGCGCCAGCCGGGCCTGCTGGTCGGCGTGGTCCAGCCGCGCCAGCACCTGGCCGGCGCGCACGCTCATGCCTTCCTGCAGAGCGGCCTCGACCACCAGGCCGGAGACTTTCGATTTGACAGTCGCCTGGTTCAGCGGCATGAGCGAGCCCGACAGGGGCAGGCGGATGCTGAGCGCGCGCGCTTCCAGCACCGCCACGTCGCCCTTGGCCAGCTCGT
>CBFGOU010001005.1:0-1658 GCA_965650445.1 uncultured Oxalobacteraceae bacterium
CCGTAGTCCATCAGGATGAAATTGGCGACATAGACTGGCAGCGTCTCGCCCTCGATCATCGTGTGTTTTACGCGGAGGCCGGTATCAAAGCCCTGCTTTTCCGCCTTTTCCAGCGTTTCGGTGGCCGTGCCATGGCGATGGCATTCGGCAACGAACTCGGCTAGACCGGGATTGTTAGCAGCCAAAGCAGTTGTCAGCGGGTGATCGGGCGAGAGGCCGACGAAAGAGGCGCCGAAAATGGTGTCCGGGCGCGTGGTGAAGACTTCGATGCTGGTGGCATCGGTCTTGTCTGATGGGGCCAGTTCGAACAGCAGACGCAGGCCTTCGGACTTGCCGATCCAGTTGCGCTGCATGGTGCGGACTTTTTCCGGCCATTCCGTCAGAGTGTCCAAGGCTTCAAGCAGATCCTCGGCGAAATCGGAAATCTTGAAGAACCACTGGGTCAGCTCGCGCTGTTCCACCACAGCGCCGGAGCGCCAGCCTTTGCCGTCGATGACCTGCTCATTGGCGAGCACGGTCATGTCGACCGGGTCCCAGTTCACCTTGGAATTTTTCCGCGTGATAAGGCCCGCTTCTAGCATGTCGATGAACAGCGCCTGCTGGTGCTGGTAATATTCGGGCGAGCAGGTGGCGAATTCGCGGGTCCAGTCGATGGACAGACCCATAGACTTGAGCTGGGCCTTCATCGCCTCGATGTTCTGGTAGGTCCAGGTGCCCGGATGGGTCTTGCGCTCGATGGCGGCATTTTCGGCCGGCAGGCCGAAGGCGTCCCAGCCCATGGGGTGCAGCACGTTGCGGCCCCTAGCGCGATAGTAGCGCGCCACGACGTCGCCCATGGAATAGTTGCGCACGTGGCCCATATGGATGCGCCCCGAGGGATAGGGAAACATTTCGAGGACGTAGTAGGGCTCGCGCGGATCGTCATTGGCGGTGACGAAGCTTTTCGCGTCGTCCCAGATCTTCTGCCATTTCGGTTCGCTTTCGCGCGGATTGTAGCGTTCGCCGCTCACTTGCTCGTCCTTGAAAATTTTCTTGCCGGATGCGCCGCGGGGACCTGCAAGGGCCGGTCCAGCTTGCGCTTTTCGGGGATTTTGGCTACCGGACCATCACCAGAAATCCCCCTCAAGGTCAACAGAAACGGGGCCTTCTCATGGCCGATCACGTCAACCGCGCTCGCGCAGCGCTCGACTACATCACGACCCGCATGGAAAAGGCGCGCCGTCGCTTTGGTGCACCGCCTGAAAAAGTCGAACTCATTGCCGTGTCGAAAACTTTCGACGCCGAGGCAGTGCGGCCATTCCTCGCGGCGGGACAACGCGTTTTTGGTGAGAATCGCGTGCAGGAAGCCAAGGAGAAGTGGCCCGGCCTCAAAGAGGATTTTTCCGACGTCGTGCTGCACCTGATCGGGCCATTGCAGACCAACAAGGCGCGGGAAGCCGTCGCGCTGTTCGATGTGATCGAGACGGTCGACCGTGAAAAACTTGCCGGCGTTTTGGCCGAAGAGATGCAGCGGGCGGGCAAGCGCCTGCCTTGTTTTGTGCAGGTCAATATCGGCGGCGAGGAACAGAAGGCCGGTATTGCGGTAGATGAAGCCGTCGATTTCGTCCGGCGCTGCCGTGAGGTGCACGGGCTCGATATAGTCGGGCTCATGTGCATTC
>CBFGOU010001006.1:0-1649 GCA_965650445.1 uncultured Oxalobacteraceae bacterium
TCTCGGCCCGGAAACTCATGCCCGAGGGGCCGTTCCAGCTTACTTTCACTTCCATCGCGTTCTCCGATAAAACATTTAGTGCGATATTGTAGAGTACCGCGCGCGCTTGCGCCTCGCGCTTGCGCCTCGCGCTTGCGCTTCGCGTTGCTTCAGACCGCCAATACGTAGCGCTCGCTCTTCATGCGCCAGCTGGCAAAGGCCAGGGCGATCAGGGCTGGGACCATCGAGCTCGTGAAGGTGAACACGAAGGGCAGTACTCCCATGTCTTGCCCCTTGGCCAGCTCGCGCAGCAGGGTCTGGTTCGACAGCATCGGCACCAGGTACATCCACATCGCCGTCTTCAGTTCCAGCATGGAGACCACCAGGCCGGGCACCATCGGCACCAGCACCACCAGGCTGAGCATGCTCTGGGCTTCCTTGAAGGACTTGGCGTTCATGGCCAGCGCGATATGCAGCGCGGCAGCGAACAGCGACAGGGGAATGGTGGCCACGCACACCCAGGCCAGGTCGAGCGAAGTGACGCGCCAGGACATGCCGATTTCTTCCAGCGGCAGCCAGCTCAGGATGCCATGCGCCAGCGCCAGTTCGAGCGTGATGCCGATGACCGCCAGGGAGCCGGCTGCCAGCCACTTGCCGCACACCAGCGACCACGGACTGGCGGGCTGGGCCATGAGCACTTCGAGCGAGCGGCGCTCGCGCTCGCCGGCGGTGCTGTCGACCGCGGCCGACAAGCCGCAAATGAAGGCCGGGAAGAACAGGAAGCCGAGGATGGCGCCGATCACGCCGGCCGAGCGCGCCGCGGTGCCGCCGGTGTCGTAGCGCTGCAGCCGTACCGGGCTCAGGGTGGCCGGGGACACGCCATGGGCCAGCAGGCGCGCGCCGCTGATGTTGGAGCTGTAGGCTCGCACGACTTCATCCACCTCGTGCTGGCGCCCGCCGAAATTGGCGGCGGAGTCGTACCACAGCTCCATCTTGGCCGGACGCATGGCGTGGTAATCCTCCACGTACTTGGGATCAAGCCTGAGCAGGGCGACCACCTTGCGTTCGCGCAGCAGCGCGCCGATGCCTTCTTCGTCAAGTTGCGGCGTCGCTATGACCTGGATGTTGCGCTGCTTGAACTGGGCCATCAGCGAAGGGGCCTTGTCGGCGCCGATCACGGCCAGTTCCATGCCTTCGCGTTCGGGCTTGATGGCGCGCTGGATCTGCTGGTTGAGCATGTAGCCGAGCATCAGCGGATACATCACGGTAAACAACAGGAGCAGGCCAAGCGCGCGGCGGTCGCGCAGGGTCTCGCGGAATTCCTTGAGGAAGACGATCAGGTAGGCCGGCTTCATGCAGCGATCCCTTCATCGGTGCCGACCAGGCTGACGAATGCATCTTCCAGGTTGGCAATGCCGGTACGTTCGCACAATTGCTGCGGCGAGCCTTGCGCCACGGTCTGCCCCTTGGCGATGACGATCACGTCTTCGCACAGATGGGTGACTTCCTGCATCACGTGGGTGGCCATGATGACGCAGCAGCCATCGGCGCGCAGGGCGTTGAGGGCGGTGCGCAGGGCGCGCGTGCTCATGACGTCGAGCCCGCGGCTGGGCTCGTCAAGGAGCAGGTGGCGCGGCCGGTGCAGCAGCGCGCGCGCGAGGGCCACCTTG
>CBFGOU010001007.1:0-1648 GCA_965650445.1 uncultured Oxalobacteraceae bacterium
CCGTGCGGATGCCCAGCGCATGGCACGCGCGCAGGATGCGCAGCGCGATCTCGCCACGGTTGGCGATGACGACTTTATCGAGCATGAGTCAGCAGTTCCATAGAAGTTGTCCGGCCCGCCGGCCTGCATGCCGGCGGGCGTTCGCGGGCTCGCGGCATGCGCCGCGCGAAAGCCCCGCTCACCCAATCACGAACAATGGCTGGTCGAACTCGACCGGCTGGCCGCTCTCGGCGAGGATCTTCAACACCGTGCCGGAGATCTCGGCCTCGATCGGGTTGAACATCTTCATCGCCTCGATGATGCCGAGCGTGTCGCCAGCCTTGACCGCCTGGCCGACGCTGATGAAGGCCGGCTTGTCGGGCGCCGGCGAGGCATAGAAGGTGCCGACCATCGGCGAACGCACGATCTCGCCCTCGGGCAGGTCGGCCTGCGGCTTGGCGTGGCCGCCGGTGGCCGCTTCGGTCGGCGAATGCATCGGCATCGCAACCGGAGGAGCGTGCTGCGCCGGCGCGGCATGGTAGGCCGGCGCCGCGACCGCAACCCCACCATGGGGAACGCGGGCCAGGCGCACGGATTCCTCGCCTTCCTTGATCTCGATCTCGGCGAGGTTGGATTCCTCGAGCAGGTCGATGAGTTTCTTGATTTTGCGCAGGTCCATGGACGGGCCTCAGGTAGTGCCCCGGGTTACGGGGCGGTGGTTTCAGGATTGGGGATCGAGCCGCTGCAGCGCGGCATCCAGCGCGTAGCGGTAGCTGTCGGCGCCGAAGCCGCAGATCACGCCCAGCGCCAGGTCGCTGAAGTAGCTGGTGCGGCGGAAGTCTTCGCGGCGGTGCGGGTTGGACAGGTGGATCTCGATGAAGGGGATCGCCACCGCGGCCAGGGCGTCGCGGATCGCCACGCTGGTATGGGTGAACGCGGCCGGGTTGATCAGGATCAGGGCGGTGCCGTCCTCGCGCGCGGCCTGGACGCGCTCGACCAGGACGTGCTCGGCGTTGGACTGCAGGCTGTCGAAAGTGTGCCCGGCGGCCTCGGCGCGGCCGCGCAGGTCGGCGTCGATCTGCGCCAGCGTGGTGCGGCCGTAGACCTCCGGCTCGCGTGTGCCGAGCAGGTTGAGGTTGGGGCCGTGCAGGACCAGGAGCTTCGCCATCGGAACCGGAACGGTGGCCTTCAAAGGGCGGCAGTGTGCGTGAAGGCCGGTGCCATGTCCAGAAGTTCGCCGCCAAATCGGCGAAGTTGTTACAATTTAAGCAGTTGTTTGAGTGGCGACTCTAAATTTCGGGGCGCTGGCGAACGTTGCCGGCGCGATGGCCGACGTTGCCGCGGACTGGCGGCCTGATCCGGTTCCGGCAAGTTGCGGCCGGGCGCCGCCGATGTCAAACGCCGCCGCTTGCCGGCGTGTTGGCGGACGATCGGGCCTGGCGGCGCTCAGTGCGGGTGGCCGACCCAGGTTTCGAGTTCGCCGGGCTCGAACGGCCCGATCTTCTGCTTCAACAGCCGGCCCTCGGCCGAGACCAGGGCGGTGTAGGGCAGCACGCCCTTGGGATTGCCCAACTGCACGCCGGCGTCGCGCGGGCCGGCCTGGTCGAGCAGGATCGGGTAGCGCACCGGCACCTGCTGCAGGAAGTCGCGCACCGCGTCGGCGTCGTCC
>CBFGOU010001008.1:0-1644 GCA_965650445.1 uncultured Oxalobacteraceae bacterium
AATGTCATGCATCGTCTCGCGGCGGCGCCGGCCCCAAGTACCGCGTTCAAACTACAACACAACCATACTTCATACATGATGAGACCACTTTTGACTGCAATGGCGGCAGCTGCTGCGACCGTACTGATTCCGGCGGCATGGGCTGCGCCGGCGCCGGCAACTGTTTCGTCGCCGGACGGACGCATTTCCATCCGGATCGAACGCGACGCCAGCCGGTTCACGGTTTCCCGCGCGGGTGAAACCGTCATCGCGCCGTCGCCGCTGGGCCTCGAACTCGACGGCGCGCCCGAGTTTGGCGAGCTCGCACTGGAACGCCGTGACGATGTCAAAGTTGACCGGAGCATCCCGCTGGTGGCCACCAAGGCCGCCATGGCGCGCGACCGTTATCGCGGCGCCACCCTGGTATTCCGCGAGCGCACGCCTGCGGGCCGCCGGCTGTTGATCGACGTGCGTGCCTATGACGATGGGGTGGCGTTCCGTTACCGCATCGACGGTGCCGAGCCGGTGCGCCTGCGCGGCGAACGCACCGCGTTCGTTCCGGCAGGCGATCCCGAATGCCTGGTGTCGGTCGCTACAGGGGCGCACGAGGTGCCGTTCGAGCGTATGAACGTGTCGCAGCTGCGCACCGGCACGGCTTACGACGTGCCGGTGGTGTGCACGACGACTTCCGGGCGTACCTCGTACGCCATCACCCAGGCCCATCTCGCAGGCTACACCGGGGCGTCCCTGTGGCGCGAAGGCGACGCGTTGCGGGTACGGCTGTCGGCGGTGCCAAAGCGGCCCGGTCCGGCGTTCGTGTCGCCGGCAGGCCTGACGACGGCCTGGCGCGCGGTCATGCTGGGCGACCGGGCCGGCGACCTGATCGGCTCGCATCTGATCGGCAACCTGAATCCGCCGCCACAGGGCGACTTCAGCTGGGTGCGGCCGGGCAAGGCGGCGTGGGACTGGTGGTCGGGCCCCGTGGCTGGCATGAAACCAAGCATGGACAGCTACAAACGTTTCATCGATTTTGCCGCCTCCGCCGGGTTGCCGTATTACCTGATCGACGCGGGCTGGGCGTTGGGCTCCGGCCCCGATTGCTGGGTAGCGCTGCCGACGACCGATATCACCCGCGCCGCGGACGGAATCGACATGCCGGCGCTGGTGCGCTATGCGGCCGGCAAGGGTGTGCAGCTGCTGCTGTGGGCGCACTGGGAGCATGTTGCGCCGCGCATGGACGAGGTGCTTGATACCTACGCGCGCTGGGGCATCAAAGGTGTCAAGATCGATTTCATGAACCGCGACGACCAGGAGATGGTCGAATTCTATCAACGTGTCGCGCAGGCCACGGCCAAGCGCCACCTGCTGCTCGATCTGCACAGCGCCTACGTTCCGGACGGACTGCAGCGCACCTACCCGAACTTCATCACCCAGGAAAGCGTGATGGGCGCTGAGTGGCACAAGATGAACAACAAGATCACGCCCCGGCACAACCTGATGCTGCCGTACACGCGCATGCTTGCCGGCCCGATCGACTACACGCCCGGGGGCTTTCATAATGGCACGCCGGCTACCTTCGCCGTGCGCGAGGTGATGCCCATGACCCAGAACACGCGCGGCCAGGCGCTGGCGATGTACGTGGTGTACGACAGCCCGCTGCAGATG
>CBFGOU010001009.1:0-1642 GCA_965650445.1 uncultured Oxalobacteraceae bacterium
ATGAAGAAGGACGTGATCATCCTGCTGGACTCGATCACCCGCCTGGCGCGCGCCTACAACACCGTGATCCCGGCTTCGGGCAAGGTGCTCACCGGCGGTGTGGATGCCAACGCGCTGCAGCGTCCCAAGCGTTTCTTCGGCGCCGCCCGCAACATCGAAGAAGGCGGTTCGCTGACCATTATCGCCACCGCGCTGATCGAAACCGGGTCGCGCATGGATGACGTGATCTACGAAGAGTTCAAGGGTACCGGCAATATGGAAGTGCACCTCGAGCGCCGTCTGGCCGAGAAGCGCGTGTATCCGGCGATCAATTTGAACAAGTCCGGCACCCGCCGCGAAGAACTGCTGATCAAGGCCGACCAGCTGCAAAAGATCTGGATCCTGCGCAAGCTGCTGTACTCGATGGACGAGATCGAAGCGATGGAGTTCATCCTCGACAAGATGAAGGCAACGAAGAACAACAACGAATTCTTCGACCTGATGCGCCGCGGCGGCTGATTCGGCCCACGGTGCAGGGCAAAAAGGGTGGCGCGAGCCACCCTTTTTTCGTTCCCTGCGCACGATAGAGCCAGCTCATGCCTGTTGAACCTTCAAGCCCCAGACTGGTCCAAACAGGAGATCACCATGCGCATGGCGGACGGAATGGATGACAACGACTTCAACGGTATCGACAAGCGACTGATCGTCCTCGAGACGCGCTTCGATACCATCTTGCCCACGCTTGCCACCAAGGCCGATCTGGAGCAGTTGCGTGCTGACTTCAAGCTGGACCGCGCTGAGTTGCGCGCCGAATGGAAGCAGGATCTGGCGGACATCCGCGCCGAATGGAAACAGGATCTGGCGGACATCCGCACCGAATTTAGGCAGGCAATGGCACGCATGTACCAATGGATCGCTGCCACCTGCGTCACCCTCATTCTGGGATTCGCCGGCACCGCTGTCATGCTGTTCGGCCAAGTCCAGGCCCGCAGCGACCGGCTGGAAACGCAAGTCCAGCGGCTCGATGCCCAATCCCAGCGCATGGAAGCGCAATACCAGCGCCTGGAGCAATTGATCGTGTCGCAACAGCGGCGCTAGCCCAGGATTGCCTCGAACGAAGGGCCAGAGTATAATCGCCGGTTCGCAGTATTTAACCCCAGGCAAGTGAGCGGCAATCGGGTCAAGAAGCAGGAATGACCGCCGAAGTGCTGTTTGGCTACCTAACCTACCGAGGCAACACCATGAAAAACGATATCCATCCAGATTACCGCGAAGTCGTGTTCCACGACCTGTCGTGCGACTTCAAATTCATCACCCGTTCGACCATCGCCACCCGCGAAACGATCAACCACGAAGGTAAAGACTATCCTCTGGTCAAGATCGAGGTGTCGGCTGAATCGCACCCGTTCTACACCGGCAAGCACAAGATCGTCGACACCGCTGGCCGCGTCGAGAA
The DNA here is from genome assembly GCA_965650445.1 of uncultured Oxalobacteraceae bacterium. Lineage (GTDB taxonomy): Bacteria > Pseudomonadota > Gammaproteobacteria > Burkholderiales > Burkholderiaceae_D > Telluria_A. The sequence goes on from CBFGOU010001009.1 coordinate 1,436, forward strand.
ATTCCGCCAGAAATTCGGCGCAGTCGGTTCGAAGACCGCCGTCGCCAACGGCTAAGTTTTACCGTGCCGCACAAAAAAAGCAGCCCACGGCTGCTTTTTTTTCGTTGATACTACGGGGAACCTCGAAAACCTACTGCGCGGCGTAATTTCCGCCCTGCGATGCTCACCGTACCTTCGTACGGCTGCGCTTCTCGAACGAAACTTGCG
>CBFGOU010001010.1:0-1642 GCA_965650445.1 uncultured Oxalobacteraceae bacterium
CCCCCGCCCCCGGCCCCGGTCGCGGTCGCCCCGCCGGCGGCGGCCGTGGTTCCGGAGCCGCCTCCGCCGCGCGCGCGCGCGGCTGCGCCGGCGGCCTGTCCGCAGGTCAATGCCGAGCAGCTGCGCACCTGCGCGGCGCTCGACTACAAGAACGGCTTGCTGTCGGCGCGGATCGTCGAGCTGGAAGAAAAGGTCAAGCAGCTGCAGGCGTCGATCGAGGGCAGGGTGGAGCCGGTCGCGCACGAAGCGCCGGCGCCGGCCGTGCATCCAACGCCGCCGCCGCCACCCAGGAAACCCAAGAAGGAGAAGGCGCCGTTCCCGTGGCTGCTGGTGGGCGGCGGCATCGCTTTCCTGCTGGTCGTCGGCGGCGCCGTGTTCGTGCTGCTCAAGCGCCGCAAAGCCAAGGCCGGGCAGGCGCCTTCGTCCGGATTGCTGAGCAGGCTGACAAGCCGCTTCAAGCGCAAGCCGGCCGACGTGGCGGCGGCCGAACCGAGCGCGGAGCAATAGTGTGTTGCGTAAATATCGCAGCACACTAACTCGTCTACACAACTTCGCAAACTAAGCTATACTGATTTCCGTGGTTCCGAGGAATCACGAAAGACGGAACATGGGTCTGGCGCAGCCACCACCGATAGCGTGGCGCGATGAACAGACAATCGTTGAGGAAACGCCTGTTCTGGAAGCGGTCCGCTCGCCGACAGTGAGCAGCGGACGCCGGCGCAACCGGCTCGAGGCGACACCAGGAGATACCTGGTGTTCGCTCTCCTGAATTCACGCCGTCCCCCGCGTTCGCGAGGGCGGCAATAAAAAAAGCGCCGCGCGGCGCTTTTTTTATTATTCGTTCAAGTTTCTCAGTGGGTCGGGGCGCGCATGGCATGCTCGACCGGGCAGGGCTCGGTCACGGCGCGCACGGCGCGGTCGTTGGCCATGATCTGCCTGAGCAGGTCGATCTTGCGCTGGCGCGAGGCGCCGGTCAGGGCAGGCGCGCCGCCCGAGGCTGCGGCAGATTCGGCCGCGCATTGGGTTTCCAGGCGGGCCAGGGTCTCGAAGTCGCCATGCTGAGCGGCCAGCGCCATGCGGGCGGTGAGGCCGGCGATCGTTTCGTACATCGAGAGGACGTCGTTGGAAGTCATGTGCGCACCCAAAAAAGTGTCGGCGGATTACCGCGTGTCCTTCCATAACGGCGCTGCGGTTGAAAACTTTAGGCGTTTTTGAAAGAATTCGTAAAAATTTTCAACTTATTTTGTGGTAATACCAACATCATTGACTTCGCGGTACGAGGCTGTTTCAATGCCCATTTTGAAACAGCCTCCAAGTTAGCGCACCAGTTCTTCCAGTCCTTCCGCCAGTTCCGACAGCGGCGGCATCTCGTCCAGCAGGGTATCCGGATCGAGTTCCAGCGAGCGCACCACGTCCACCGGCAAGGTGGCGGCCATCTCGTCGGCGTCAAGCTCGTTTTCCTGCGCCTGCGCGCGCCACACCGCCAGATGCACGATCGCCGGCAGGCGGCTCCACTCGCCATGCTGGGCCGGATCGGCAAACGCACGGATGGTGGCGGCGAAAATATCCGGGAATTTCCAGCGCAGCGCCAGTTCCGCGCCGACCGCGCCGGCATCGAAACCGAAGGCGTCCAGTTCGGCCG
>CBFGOU010001011.1:0-1640 GCA_965650445.1 uncultured Oxalobacteraceae bacterium
ATCATGTCGATGTCAATACATCGGCCCTGAGCGGCAGCGGCTTTCTCGACTTTGCCGTCGCCGGCTGGGCGGGCGCGCCGCTGGCCAGCGCCACCGTGTCGAACCTGACCGGCGCGTTCGGCGCCGAAGCGGCCCGCAACGGCAGCGTGGCCGGCGCCATCCCGGCCGGCTTCGCGCTCACCAGCGCCGCCGGCGACAACTGGCTGACGCAGGAAGTCAGCTTCGGCGTCATGTTCGGCTTCGACATCAGCATCGCCGGCCCCTACGAAACGGTGGACAGCGGCGATGGCGCCACCTTCGTCATCGGCCTGTTCGACGCCCTGATGGCGCAGTACACGGTGGCGGCCGAATTCGCCGCCCAGCCGGGCCTGAACGGCGCGCCCGCCAGCCTGACGCCTTCGGCTGACGAGGCCCTCGCCAGCATTAACGCCGTACCGGAACCGGCGGCGCCGGCACTGCTGCTGGCGGCGCTGCTGGCCGCCGCCGCAGTGCGGCGCAGGCGCCAGTCCTGATTAATTCGCAAAATGTCTAAATCGACAAAATAAATTGTATTGGCGGCCAGCGTCCTGGCTCATGCATAGTAAATCCTTCGATTGCATGCATGCCCAGGACGCGCCCCATGCCAGCTCACATCCTCGTCGTCGATCCCGATTCGCGCGCACGCCAGCTGATCGCCCAGAACCTGCACAGGGCAGGGCACCAGTGCAGCTGTACCGACGCTGCCGAAGCGGCCTTGCTGAGCATCGGCGACAGCCTGCCCGACCTGCTGCTGCTGGAGTGGGACTTGCCCGGCCAATGCGGCGTGTCGCTGGTGCGCCGCCTGCGCGCCCAGCCGCGCACGCGCGAGCTGCCGCTCATCATGCTGAGCGCGCGCGCCGCCGAGCAGGACAAAATCCTGGCGCTCGAATCGGGCGCCGACGATTACATCACCAAGCCCTTCAGCCCGCGCGAAACGCTGGCGCGCATCCACGCGCTGCTGCGCCGCCGGGTACCGGCCGGCGCCGCCGACACCATCCAGATGGCGGGGTTGCGGCTCGATCCGGGCACCCACCGCGTCACCGCCGGCGCCCAGCCCTTGAGCCTCGGGCGGGTCGAATTCCGGCTGCTGAACTTCCTCATGCACCACCCCGAGCGCGTGCATTCGCGCGCCCAGCTGCTCGACCAGGTGTGGGGCAGCCAGGTGTATCTGGACGAGCGCACCGTCGACGCCCACGTCGGCCGCCTGCGCAGCGCGTTGGAGCCGAGCGGCCACCAGCGGCATATCGAAACGGTGCGCGGCAGCGGCTACCGCTTCGTGGTGTGGGAAGACCGTTTGCAGCGCCGCGCCCGTGCAGCCGCCGGTCATCCTCAGTAAGCGCGAGCAGGAGTACCTGCTGCGCGTCATCGAAGGCGCGCACCAGGTGCGCGATCCGGCCCAGCTGTTCCTGCTGGCCCAGGGCCAGTTGCAGGCGCTGCTGCCGCATCGGCTGATGGTGTGCCTGCAGTTCGGCCGCCAGGATGCGCTGCTGCGCGTCGAATGCCTGCATGCCGAGGTGCTGGACGAGGCGGAACGCGGGCGCGTCGGCCAACTGGCGCTGCGCCTGGCGCGTGTCGGGGGCGCCGCGGGCGACGATCACCTGACGGTTTCCACCGGCAACTTG
>CBFGOU010001012.1:0-1629 GCA_965650445.1 uncultured Oxalobacteraceae bacterium
TGGCGATGCCCAGCGGGCGGCGCAGCTCGGCACCCTCGCCGAAGCCGATGGCCAGCGGCAGCGCGCCCAGCACCGCCGCCAGCGTCGTCATCAGGATCGGCCGGAAGCGCAGCAGGCAGGCCTCGCGCACCGCCTGCAGGGGCGGCAGCCCGCGCGAGCGCTCGGCGTCCAGCGCGAAGTCGATGATCAGGATGGCGTTCTTCTTGACGATCCCGATCAGCAGGAACACGCCGATCAGGGCGATGATGGAAAACTCCATCTTGAACAGCAGCAGCGCCAGCACCGCCCCCACCCCGGCCGACGGCAGGGTCGACAGCACCGTGACCGGATGGATCAGGCTTTCGTACAAGATGCCCAGCACGATGTAGATCACCACGATGGCGGCGGCGATCAGCAGCGGCTGCTCCTTGTTCGATTCCTGCGCCTGCTTGGCCTGGCCCTGGAAGCTGCCGCGCACGTTGGTCGGCATGGCGATCTCGGCTTCGGCCTGGCGCACCGCCGCCTCGCCGTCGCTGAGGGTGGCGCCGGGCGCAAGGTTGTAGGAGACCGTGGTGGCCAGTTCGCCGTCCTGGTGGTTCACCGAAGTCGGCGTGGAGCGTTCCGCGAAATGCGCGATGGCCGCCAGCGGCACCATGGTGCTGCTGGTGGTGGACAGGGCCTGGCCGCTGGCCGGGTCGCGCGCGGCGGTGAGGTTGGCCGACGCGGTCGCGGCGCCGTCCGGGCGCCCCGGCACATACACGTCGTTGAGCGCTTGCGGCGACTGCGCGTATTCGCGCGGCACGCCCATGATCACGCTGTACTGGTTCAGTTCATCGTAGATGGTCGTCACGGCGCGCTGGCCGAAGGCGTCGTACAGCGCGTTGTCGACGTCGCGCGTATTGACGCCCAGGCGCGAGGCGCTGTCCTTGTCGACCTCGACGAACATTTCCACGCCGTTGTCGGCCTGGTCGGTATCGACGTCGACCAGCGCGTCCTGGCGCTTCATGGCGTCGGCCAGCCTGCTGGCCCAGTGCCGCAGGTCGTCCCGGTTGTCGCTCTTGAGGGTGTACTGGTAGGTCGAATTGGACTGGCGTCCGCCCATCCGCAAGTCCTGCACGGGATTGAGGAACAGCGACACGCCGGTGACCTTCGCCAGTTGCGGGCGCAGGCGCGCGATCACGGCCTGCCCGCCTTCGGTGCGCTCGGAGGGCGGCTTGAGGTTGACGAACATGAAGCCGCCGCCGGCGCGCGTGCCGCCGGTGAAGCCGACCACGGTGGCCACGGCCGGATCGTGCCGGATGATATTGGTCAGCTGCCTGAGCTTTTGCTGCATCGCCTGGAAGGAAATGCTCTGGTCGGCGCGGATGCCGCCGTTGATCTGGCCGGTATCCTGCTGCGGAAAGAAGCCTTTCGGCGCGGCCGCGAACAGGTACACGTTCAGGCCGATGACGAAGAAGAAGATGATCATCACCAGCACGACGCTGCCGAGCGCCCAGTCGAGCGAATGCTCGTAGATTTTAAGCACGCGCGCGAAGCCGCGTTCGGCCCATTGCGCCAGGCGGCCCGGCTGGCGTTCGACCTGGCCGCCCTTGAGCAGCCAGGCACACATCATGGGCGTGGTGGTGAGCGAAATGAGCAGCGAAATCATCA
>CBFGOU010001013.1:0-1617 GCA_965650445.1 uncultured Oxalobacteraceae bacterium
AACTTCGATGGTGTAGTGCAGCAGGGCGAAGGGGTTGAGCGAGAACGAGAGCTGGTCGACCTTGGCGGTGTCGCCGGCGGGCAGGCCGGCCGGATTGCCGACACGGACGTCGTGCGCCACCAGGTGCGGCCAGGGAATGTAGTCGCGCCAGCTGCGCTCGCGGTTGGCGATGGCGTCGGCCGGCTTTTCCCAGTGCACCGAGAGGTCGCCCTGGATGGCGAAGGGCCGCTCGATGGCTTCGCTGGTCTTGGCGTTGAGCCAGGGACGCGCGCGGTTCCAGTCGTAGGTGAGCAGGATCGCCAGCGCAATGCCGAGCAGGGCAATGAGCAGGGCGGCGATGGACAGGACGATCTTGGGGCCGCGCGCCATCGGCTGATGGCCGCGCTCTGGCTGGGCTTGGGTCATGAAAAGGCATCCTTTTGTTATTGTCGATGAATCGGCGCAGCTTACCGCAAAACGCCGGGGCGCTTGTGTGCGTTGACGCACGGTGCCTTCAGGGGTGTTCCCAAAACAATTTGCTATGTGCGTCAGCGAACCGATCTTGCCAATGAATCAGCATATAACGTTACTACGACATCACAAAAACGGAGAACGAACGATGACTATCCCAACCTTGAATCAGTTAAGCAAGCTCCTGTGCGCCACCGCGGTGCTCTCGCTGGCGGCCTGCGCCAGTCAGAAGGCGCCTGCCACCGCTGACGTGGCGGTGTCGAAAAACGCGGTGGAAAATGCGGTCAGCGCCGGCGCGGCCGAGCTGGCGCCGGAGGAGATCACCGCCGCGCGCGCCAAGATGATGCGCGCCAATCAGGCACTGGCGGCCAAGGATTATGCGCTGGCGCGCGACCTGGCGACCCAGGCCCAGGCCGATGCCAAGCTGGCGCAGAGCAAGGCCAATTCGGCCAAGGCGACGGCTGCCGCCAACGCGCTGCAGGATGACTTGCGCGTGCTGCGCGACGAAGTCGACCGCGCCAACAAATAAGCGAGCCCGAGCCGTCTGACGCGCGCGGCACAGCCGCGCCGGCATTTCCCTTCGACGCGCCGCTGTGCGCACACAATAAAAAGGAACCCGCGATGAACTCATCTTTCATGAAGGCAGCCGTGCTGGCTACCGCCATCAGTCTTGCCGCTTGCAGCAGCATGCCGACCACCACGCCGATGCTCGACCAGGCGCGCGGCGATTTCGTTCAGGCCAATAACAATCCGGCCGTGGCGCAGTACGCGCCGCATGAGTTCCGCCAGGCCAGCGAAGCGCTGGACCGGGCCAATGCGGCCGCCGCCAAGAAAGACAGCCTCGACGAGATCGACAAGCTGGCCTATATCGCCAAGCAAAAGATCGCCACCGCTCAGGAAGTGGCCAAGCAAAAGGCCGCCGAGGCCGATGTCGCCCGTTCCGGCCAGGAGCGCGACGCGGTGCGCCTGGAAGCGCGCACCGCCGAAGCGAACCGCGCCAAGATGGATGCCGCCCAGGCCCAGCAGCAGGCCGCCGAGGCCCAGCGCCAGGCCGCCGAGGCCGACGCCAAGACGCGCGAAGCGCAAGCCCGCGCGGCTCAGCTGGAAGCCTTGATGACGGACTTGCAGGCCAAGAAAACCGAACGCGGCATCATCATCACCATCGGC
>CBFGOU010001014.1:0-1616 GCA_965650445.1 uncultured Oxalobacteraceae bacterium
CGAAACGCAAGACGGGCGCCAGACCTGGATGGAGATTTACACGGCCGTCACCGGCGACTTCGACGACGCGCTGGCCGGCGCGGTGACGGCGTCGGGAATCGAAGCGCTGATCGACGGCCGCCGCCATACCGAAGTTTTTACGGATACCAGCCCATGTGCCTGATCGTCTTTGCGTGGCAGGTCATGCCGGGGGTGCCATTGATCGCCGCCGCCAATCGCGACGAGTTCTACGACCGCCCGGCCGCGCCGGCGGCTGCGTGGCCGGATCATCCGCAGGTGTTTGCCGGACGCGATCTGAAGTTTGGCGGCAGCTGGATGGGGATCACGCAGCGCGGCGGCAACGGGCCGCGCTTCGCGGCCCTGACCAATATCCGCGGGCCGCTGGAAAGGCGTGCCGATGCGCCCTCGCGCGGGGCGCTGGTGGCCGATTTCCTGGCTGGCGACATGAGCGCTGCCGAGTATGTGGCCAGTATTGCGCAGGGCAGTGCCGGGTACAACGGCTTCAATCTGGTGCTCGGGGACCGCGAGCAGATGCTGTGGTTTTCAAACCGCGGCGGCGACGATCCGCGCAATGGACAGCCGCTCGAGCCGGGCATTTACGGAATCTCGAACGGCTTGCTCGATGCGCCATGGCCCAAGGTGCTGCGCACCAAGGCGCAGTTTGCCAGCCTGCTGTGCCAGGGTGCGCCCCAGGATGCCTACTTCGAAATGCTGGCCGATACCACCAGGGCGCCCGATACCCGGCTGCCCGATACCGGCATCGAGCTGGAGCTGGAACGCAAGCTGTCGGCGGTGTGTATTGAAACGCCGGGTTACGGCACCCGGACGTCGACGGTAGTCATGCTGCATCGCGATGCGCCGGCCGAACTGCACGAGCGCATCCTCCAGTGATGTCGCCCCCGCGTTCGCGCGGACGACAGAATTAGAGTTTCACCAGCTGCTTGCCGAAGTTGCGCCCGCTGAGCAAACCGATCAGCGCTGCCGGCGCCGCCGCCAGTCCCTCGGCCACCGATTCCCGGTACTTGATCCTGCCGGTCCCGACCAGCATCCCGAGCTCGCCCAGGCCCTGCGGCCACAGCTCCATATGCTCGGTGACGATAAAGCCGCGCAGGTTGATACGGCTGGTGAGCAAATAGCGCAGGTTGCGAATCGACGTATCGTCGCCGTTGTAGCCGGCAATCAGCCCGCACAGCGCGATGCGGCCGAACGGGTTCATCAACGGCAGCGCGGCGTCGAAACAGGCCCCGCCGACATTTTCGAACAGCGAATCAATGCCGCTCGGCGCTGCCGCCGCCAGATCGGCCACCAGATTGCCGGCCTTGTAGTCGACGCAAGCATCGAAGCCCAGCTCCTCCACCACATAAGCGCACTTCTGCGCGCCGCCCGCGATGCCGACCGCGCGGCAGCCGCGCAGCTTGGCCAGCTGCCCGACCACGCTGCCGACCGCCCCGCTGGCCGCCGACACCAGCACCGTTTCGCCCGCCTTCGGATGCATGATGTGATTGAGTCCGTACCACGCCGTCATGCCCGGCATGCCGACCGCGCCCAGATAGGCCGACAGGGGGACCCGGCCGGTATCGACCTTGCGCAGCAGCGCGCCATCGGCCACGCCCATT
>CBFGOU010001015.1:0-1613 GCA_965650445.1 uncultured Oxalobacteraceae bacterium
TTAGCAGGGCCGACGGGGTGAAGGCGTTGCGCTCGCGCCGGGCCTCGCCGCCGCCCGCCAGGGCCAGATCGCCGCCGCCCATGGGCATGAGCGCGCGCGAAAACTTGAAGTCGAACGAGTCCATGGTGCCGCGCGCGTGTCGCACGTCGTCATTGACCTGTATGCTGTCCAGCAAGGCCACGCCTTGCGCGCTGGACGGACCGAAGGGGTTGATGCGACCGTCCGCGATGCCCGCCAGCAGCTCGTTGTAGAGCACATAGCCGTGGGTATCCTTGTCCTTGACGGTGTTCACGCTGTGGTTGAACGCGGCATCGTAATCCCACCCGCCCAAGGTACCGCTCAGGCCAGCCACCAGGCGCACGCCATCGCTGGTCAGTTCGCTGGTACGGCGCCCCGCTTCGTTCAGACGCATGCGCAGGGTCAGCTCGCCGGGCACGTCGTCGTCGTCGAGCTGGTCGAGCCCGGTATTGGCCAGTTGCGGCACTTTGCGGTAATCGACAAGGCCGGTCACGCGCGCTGCCGAGCCCACGTAATAGGTCTTGGCACGGCTCAGCGCAAGCTCGACATACGCCTGGTGGCCGCCGCCCAGTTTCAACACGCCACGGCTAAGCAGGCTGGCCTTTTCCGATTTGGGATACAGCTCGGTGTCGCCCATGTAATTGTAGGTGCAGGCATCGACCCCGCCGGTACCGTCCGGCAGATAGACGTTGGCCGGCGGCGCGCTTTGCGGCTCGTACAGTTTGATCTGGCGATTGGTGATGGGTTTGCCGTCGATGGTGAAGCCGATGTCCTGCAGATGGTCGCGCTGGGCCGAGGTCAGGCGGATATTGGCCGGGCTGGTAAAGCTCGACAGCAGATGGCCCAGCCGCTGTTCGATCCGCAAGTCGCCGATGAATTTGCGCTGCGAGGTGCTAAGCGCATCGGTGCGCTGGAAGTCCAGCACGGCGAACACATTGAAGCCGTCCCGGTTGAGGTCGCCCTTGCCCGCGCTGAGGCTGGCGGTGCGCTTGCCGGCGCCGCCTTCCCGCGTCGCGCCCGCATAGGCGCTCAGTTCAACGCCCTGGAAATCCTTGCGCGTGATGAAGTTGATGACCCCGCCGATGGCATCGGTGCCGTACAGCGCCGAAGCGCCGTCCAGCAGCACTTCGACCCGTTCCAGTGCGGCCGCCGGAATATTGTTCAGGTCCACGCCGGTGTCGTCGCCGGGAGACGCGAAGTTGGCCATGCGGCGTCCGTTCAACAGCACCAGGGTGGACGAGGTGCCGATACCGCGCAGGTTGGCGCTGTTAAAGCCGCGCTGGTCGCCGCCGACGTTGATGCTGGCACCATCGCTCAGGCCGCCCACATTCGCCGAAACCCGTCCCATCAGCTCGGAGGCGGTCGTCACGCCGGCCTTCTCGATCTCGGCGCGGGTGATGATCTGCACCGGCAAGGCGGTTTCCGCATCGAGCCGCCTGATGGCCGAACCGGTGATTTCCACCGTCGGCATCGCCTCCTGCGCCAAGGCGGCGCCCGCCGCAATACCATACGCACCCGCCAACACGACGCCGCGCACCGCGCGCGACGCGGCTTTCCTGATCATTGCCATCAACACTCCTCATGTATTTTTTGAC
>CBFGOU010001016.1:0-1610 GCA_965650445.1 uncultured Oxalobacteraceae bacterium
CGCAAGTGCTGCTGTGGGGCTGGCTGACCGCGCGCGTGATGGCCTACGATGCCCTGGCCGACCATGCCAGCGCCGACGAGCGCGCCGTCATCACGCGCCAGCACCGCCTGCCGCTGCAGCTTATCGGCATGATTTCCGGCGCGCTGGGCGCCTTGCCCGGCATCGTGTGGGTGGGCGGCACCGTGCTGTCCATCGTGCTGTTTCCCTTCCTGGCCATCATCTCGCTGTGGATGTATGTAACGATCTTTATTTTCACCGGCCTGTGGTTCCAGTACTACTGCCTGCAGGCACTGGAAGACTTGCGTGCCGGTGAAAAAGCGCCAATCGTGGCACACTAGACAGAACAACATCACCGCATCACAACCAGCGCAAAGGGCGACCATGGCAATCGGCTTGATCATCATCGGCGACGAAATCCTGTCGGGCAAACGGCGCGACCAGCATTTTCCCAAGGTCGTCGAGATGCTGGCCGAACGCGGGCTGCAGCTGGCCTGGGCCGAATACGTCGGCGACGATCCACAGCGCATCACCGCCACCTTGCGCCGGACCATGGCCAGCGGCGACATCGTGTTTTCCTGCGGCGGCATCGGCGCCACCCCGGACGATCACACGCGCCAGTGCGCCGCGGCGGCGCTGGGCACCGATCTGGTGCTGCATCCGGAGGGCGCGCGCCACATCCAGGAACGCATCGCCGAAATGGCGCAGGAAGCGGGCAGCACCGCCGATCTGCAGTCGCCGGAAAACCTGCACCGTCTCAAGATGGCCGAGTTTCCGCATGGAGCCGGCCTGATTCCCAATCCCTACAACAAGATTGCCGGCTTTACCGTCGGCACTCACCACTTCGTGCCGGGCTTTCCCGTCATGGCCTGGCCGATGATCGCCTGGGTCCTGGACCATCACTACAGCGCGCTGTTCCACCGCGAGGCGCGCAGCGAACACGCGGTGCTGGTGTTCGAACAGGCCGAGGCGGCCCTGACGCCGCTGATGGAAGCGCTCGAAGCGCAGTACCCGCTGGTCAAGGTGTTCAGCCTGCCCAGCGTGGGCGACGCCACCACCCGCCGCCATATCGAACTGGGCGTCAAAGGCGAGAGCGCGCAGACCGGCGCGGCGTTTGAAACCATGTGCGCGGAACTGGACCGCCTGAAAGCCGAATATCGCCCCGCGTGACACTCGTCTTGGTGTTTCGCAAACAGCCGTTGTGCGATTCGCCACGGCAATTTTGACCGGCGTACTCAGCCGTTGTTTTTTTGCGAAAATTAAAGCGCGCGATCAACTTTTCTTGGACCTTGCCTCGTGATCCGCTGTCCGATGTGGTGCAATGATACCTATGAGAGCACTGGTATCCGGAGTGAGATTCCAGTGAGATTTCGATTAACTATTCGCTAGACAATTGAACACGATCACTCGGAAAACCCGTTGCACCGATGGCGAAGGTTGCACAGTGATTGCAGTTACGAACGATTCAGACCAGTTGAGCCATCATGGAAGAAACACGTAGTACTCGGCGCCCGATGATTGTCACGCGCGCGGTGCGCAAACTGCGCGCGGCGGCAGCGTCGATGGGGCCCTCGGCTGCACAGGACGCGCCGGAGCGGATCGAACCGTCGACC
>CBFGOU010001017.1:0-1610 GCA_965650445.1 uncultured Oxalobacteraceae bacterium
CGCGCAGCATCTCGGCGGTATTCGATTCGGTCAAGCGGGCCTCACCGCGCATGGTCTTGACGACCTTGGCAAGGCGTTGGGTTAAGTTATCGAGCATTTCGAACCTGACTAAGAAGGGGACGGCGGTAGCCCGTCATTTTAACCTATCCCCCTCAAGCGATTTGTAGGCGGCCCTGTCGTTGAGGTAGGGATTTTCTGCTTTCAACGTGTGAAGTGGAAACATTGCAGAATTTGACTGCATAATGCGCAGACGCGGCACTTCATCGAATAAATCAATTCAAGGGAGAACGGCATGACAGCAAAACTGGTTTGCACATTGTTCGCAGCAGTCGCCACCATGGCGGCCGGCACCGCCCAGGCGCAGGAAGTGGTGCGCCTGGGTAACCTGAAGTTCGCCCATTACGGCGCCGTGTCGTACATCAAGGAAATTGCCCCGTCCTGCGGCATCAAGGTCGACGAAAAAATCTTCGCGAAGGGCCTGGACGTGATGCAAGCCATTATTGCCGGCGAGCTGGATGTGGGCACGACCGCCTCCGAAGCGGCCATTTCGGGCCGCGCCGGCGGCGCGCCGATCTATGTGGTGGCCGGGTTTGCCAAAGGCGGCGCGCGGCTGGTGACGCGGCCCGAGCTCAATATCAAGAGCGTCAAGGATTTGAAGGGCAAGAAGGTCGGCGTGACGCGCGGCGGCATCCAGGAAGTGCTGCTGATGGCCGAACTGCACAAGGTCGGGTTGACGGCCGATCCGGCGCCGGGCAAGGATGTGCAGCTGCTCTACCTGCCGTTCGCCGACCTGAACCAGGCCATGCTGGGCAAAAACATCGATGCCATGATGCAGTCCGAGCCGCAATCCTCGCAGGCCATCAACAAGGGCTTCGGGGTGGAGCTGATCAAGCCCTACGACACCCCGATCGGCGAGCCGGTGCGCACCATGGTCATGACCGAGAAGTTCTATAAAGAGAAGCGCAACCTGGCCGAGAAATTCATGCGCTGCTTCGTGCAAGCCACCAAAACCTTCATCGACAAGCCGGCCGTGGCGGAAAAATACGTGCGCGAGGTGATTTTCAAGGGCCAGATCACGGCGGACGACTTCCAGGATGCGATCAGCAATTCGCCCTATACCTACGACATCACCCCCGAGCACATCCAGATCACCACCGACACCATGGTCAAGACCGGGGTGGGGCGGATGGCCAAGCCGCCGCTGGCGCGCGAGTGGGTCAAGACCGACCTGCTCGAGGCGGCCAAGAAAAGCCTGAACGTCAAATAAGCGATCGGAGGCTGGCATGAACAGCAAACAGTTACGTGAAATCGGGGTCGGCCTGGTCGTCCCCGTGGTGGTGGTGGCGATCTGGCAGGCGGTGGCGATGCTCGGCTGGGTCAATCCGCAAGTGCTGCCGTCGCCGCTGGCGGTGCTCGATTCAGTGACCCGCAAGATGTGCGCCGCATTCCGACGGGCGCGGAACAGCGACTACGCGTTCGGCGGGTTTCACTCTTGTCGGTGCGGCGCGACGAGCAGTTGTAGCGACCACTTCCTGCCCGACGGCACGGTGATCACCCCGAAGTACGTGGGCCCGCGCCGCATCGTCGAGGTCGCCGTCACGACCCTCGCG
>CBFGOU010001018.1:0-1607 GCA_965650445.1 uncultured Oxalobacteraceae bacterium
CGCGCTGATCGCGCGCCCGCAGTTCGATGTGCGCTTGTATTGCCTTGACCGGGCGGCTGAGGCGGCGCTCAGGGCGCTGGGCGAGGGCGTGCGCATGGGCGACGCGCTCGATCTGGCGTTTGCCGTAGCCCCGGGGTTCGACCTGGCGGCCAATCTGGCGCTGTGGCTGGACTGCCGCGTGCTGGTGCCGCTGAGCTAGCGTCCTAGCGGAAGGCGCGCATCAGGCGCGCTTCGCCCGTGGCGTCCTCGTGCAGCAGATTGGCCGCGGCGGTCGCCTTCATCATGCGGGTGAGTTGAATATCTTCGATGCGCGCCAGTTCGTCGGTGGCCACCTGCAGCGCCTTTGCGAGCCGGCTGCGCGCGCCGTGATAAACACCGCCCGCGTACTGGTCGGTGTTCTTCAGCAGCTCTTCGGCATTTTCGATGACCATGCGCAGATCGCCGATCAATCGTTCTTGCATGAGGGATTGTTCTTCGGGGTTACTCATTGCGGCTACCCTCAACCGGTTTCGATATCGTTATGATATAGACAAGCAAAAGATCGTGTTTTCCTGTTGTGTACGCGCTGCGTACACCCCCTGGTGCTATCTTCCCAGAATAAACTAATATTTCCGTAACGCAAGAACAATTTGCGATTGCCGTGCTTCAGGCGCCATCGGTCGGCCCGCCCACCACATGGATGCGCACGTCGCCCAGGGTGACGATCTGGCCGGCGCGGATCTTGGCGGTCTTGCGCAGTTCGCGGTTGCCGTCCACGGCCACCTCGCCGCTGGCCACGATGGCCTTGCCGGCACCGCCGCTGTCGCATACGCCGACCAGCTTGAGCAGCTGATTGAGCTCGACGAACTCGCCGGCCAGTTCAAAATTCATTTTTTGCATTTCATCCTCGTCTATTGTGCTGTTCCACCCAGGTGCGCCTACGTGCCGGAGTTTACAGGAGTGTCACGTCGGCTGTCGTAATTGTGTCTGAAATCGTGTTCAGGCGCAGAAATAGTTGTTGCCGAACGGAATAGCGGTGCTAAGCTGAAGGTCAGCAATGGAGCGTTTCAATCATGAACAAATTCCTATTGGCGGCAAGCCTCGGTCCCGCACTGCACGCCGCCTCGGCCGCGCCGCTCTTCGCGAACGGCGCGCCGCTGCCTGAGCTGCGCGACGCGCGCGCCACTGTGGTGGTGTTGCCAACGGCCTTGCAGCGCGAGCGCAATGTCGGCCTGACCTTGACCATGTCCGAGGGCCGCCGTCTGCGGCTGGGATTGTTGTCTGGCCGCGCCGCGCTCAGCGATCTGTTGCCGCTGGGCGCGTCGGCGCCGGGCCGTTCGCTGGCCGGCATCGAATTCGATCAAAAGCTGGAATGGGGTTATGCCAATGTAAAGGTGGGCGCGATTCGCCAGGCCAAGGCGCTGCTGGCTCGCCAGCAGGCCGAGGGCGCCCCCTGGAGCCAGGCCACGCGCACCGCGTTCACTTCCGTATCGGTCGGCTATGCGCTGACGCCGTCGGTGGCGCTGGTCGGCATGGCCTCGTTTGGCCGCACTACCGGCGTGCGCAACGCCGCCTTGCTGTCCGAGGCGACGCCCTCGATGGCCGCCGCATTCAGCGTCGGCCTGTCG
>CBFGOU010001019.1:0-1606 GCA_965650445.1 uncultured Oxalobacteraceae bacterium
CCATCGGCCTCAATTGCGCGCTCGGCGCGGCGCTGATGCGCCCCTACGCCCAGGAACTGGCGCAAGTGGCCGACACGTTCGTGTGCATCTACCCGAACGCCGGCCTGCCCAATCCGATGAGCGACACCGGCTTCGACGAACTGCCGGCCGACACCAGCGCCCTGCTGCGCGAATTCGCCGACAGCGGCTTTATCAACATCGCCGGCGGCTGCTGCGGCACCACGCCTGAACACATCAAGGCAATCGGCGAACTGCTGGCCGACGCCGCCCCGCGCAGCGTGCCCGCCATTCCCGTGGCCCAGCGCCTGTCCGGCCTGGAGCCCTTCACCATCGACGACAGCTCGCTGTTCGTCAACGTCGGCGAGCGCACCAACGTGACCGGCTCGAAAGCCTTCGCGCGCATGATCCTCAACGAACAGTACGACGAAGCGCTGTCGGTGGCGCGCCAGCAGGTGGAAAACGGCGCCCAGGTCATCGACATCAACATGGACGAGGCGATGCTCGATTCGCAGGCGGCCATGACGCGCTTTTTGAACCTGATCGCCTCGGAACCGGACATCTCGCGCGTGCCGATCATGATCGACTCGTCCAAGTGGTCGGTCATCGAAGCGGGCCTCAAATGCGTGCAGGGCAAGGCCATCGTCAATTCGATTTCGATGAAGGAAGGCGAAGAGGAATTCATCCGCCAGGCGCGCCTGTGCCGCCGCTACGGCGCCGCCGTCATCGTCATGGCCTTCGACGAACAAGGCCAGGCCGACACCTTCGAGCGCAAGATCGAAATCTGCGCGCGCGCCTACAAGGTGCTGACCGGACAGGTCGGCTTCCCGCCCGAAGACATCATCTTCGACCCGAACATTTTCGCCATCGCCACCGGCATCGAAGAGCACAATAACTACGCGGTCGACTTCATCAACGCGACCCGCTGGATCAAGGACAATCTCCCGCACGCGAAGATTTCGGGCGGCGTGTCGAACGTCTCGTTCAGCTTCCGCGGCAACGACCCGGCGCGCGAAGCCATCCACACCGTGTTCCTGTACCACGCCATCAAGGCCGGCATGACCATGGGGATCGTCAACGCCGGCATGGTTGGCGTCTACGACGACATCCCGGCCGAGCTGCGCGAACGCGTCGAAGACGTGGTGCTGAACCGCCGCGAGGACGCCACCGAGCGCATGATCGAGATCGCCGGCTCCCTCAAGGCCGGCGGCAAACAGGAGACCCAGAACCTCGAATGGCGCAACGGCACCGTGCAGCAGCGCCTGTCGCACGCGCTGGTGCACGGCATCACCCAATGGATCGTCGAAGACACCGAGGAAGCGCGCCAGCAGCTGCTGACCAATGGCGGCCGGCCGATCCACGTGATCGAAGGCCCGCTGATGGACGGCATGAACGTGGTCGGCGACCTGTTCGGCCAGGGCAAGATGTTCCTGCCGCAGGTGGTCAAATCGGCGCGCGTGATGAAGCAGGCCGTGGCCCACCTGATTCCGTACATCGAAGAAGAAAAACTGCTTGAAGAAAAACGCACCGGCATCGTCGCCAAGCCGAAGGGCAAGATCGTCATCGCCACCGTCAAGGGCGACGTGCACGACATCGGCAAGAACATCGT
>CBFGOU010001020.1:0-1605 GCA_965650445.1 uncultured Oxalobacteraceae bacterium
GCTTGCGCACTTCGGCGGCGATGACGGCAAATCCGCGCCCGGCCTGCCCCGCACGCGCGGCTTCGATCGATGCGTTGATGGCCAGCAGATTGGTTTGCGCGGCGATCAGGCGGACCTCGTCGGCCAGCGCTTTCAGCTCGCCCGTGGCGAGCGACAGGCTGCGCACGTTGTCGAGCAGCTCGACCTTGCTGCCGACCACCTTTTCCAGGCACAAGATCACCGGTCCGAGTTCACGCTCGCACAAGGTCAGCAGGCTGAGCGTCGTTTCGCTGCCGGCGCTCTCCTGCCTTGGCTGGCCGGTGAACCCGGCCGCATCGAAGTGCTGCACCAGCGCCGAAAATCCGGTAAGTAATTGCGTGATGGCGCTGTCGGTCTGTTCCTTGACCGCTTGAACATGGCGCAGCCAGACCGGCAGCACGCCGTTCAACAGCGCGCCGGTGTCGTCCAATGTGTTCCGCGCCGACGCGCAAGCATCGCTGCGCCGGCTGGCGCTATCGATGCGGCGGCCTTGCCGCCAGGCCGACCAGCCCGCACAGGCGGCAACCCCAAGGACGGCGGCCGCTTCCAGTACTCCGGCATGCCGCCACAGCGGCAGCCCGGCCAGCGCCGCGGCGGCGGCGGCCGGCAGGTAGCGCCCTGCCAGGCGCCTGAAATCACCGGCTTCGGCGGGCCGATCGCTATCGACTGGGGAGATGTACATTGAATGTGTCCGGTAAGACGTGATTGCGCTCGGTGCGGCGCCTTTCCTTACAACCAGAACATGCCACGGGGCGTACTCACGCGAGACAGGCGCGCGGCAGCTTTGCGAGCAGGACGGCGATTCGGCAGGGGCGATTCAATGGCGTGATTCATGAACGGGACAATATCCTGCAGCTTCCTCAAGAAGTTCATGATGGTCGTTCGCACAACGACTTTCTATCGGGCAATCTTGATTTTCATGTAGGGCAGCAATGTGTATTGCATAGGAAAATCCCTACACGCCCATCCAATGAGCGGCTACACCTTGTCCGGCAGGCGCGGGCATGCCGCCGCGACCTGCGCTTCGATCCGTTCCAGCATGGGGCGCAGCCGGCCGACGATCTGTCCGGCATGACTGGCGTCCGGGCTCTCCTTGCATTGTTCGAGGGCGTGCCATACATCGCCAAACCCGATCGCGCCAACCGCGCGCGCACCGGACTTGTGACGATGGCCCAGGGCGGCGAGCCCCTGCATGTCCTGCCGGCTCAGGGCGCGCTCGGCCTCCTGCACCCCTTCGAGCGCGATCTCCAGAAAGCGATAGGCAAAGCGGGCGACCATCTCGGCGTCGTGGTTCAGGCTTTTTGCCAGCACACCGAGATCGATCACCGGCGGCGCGTCCGCTCCGGGCGCCGCACCGTCATAGTCTCCAAATCGGGCCACGACGCGCAGCCCCGCGTCGGTCAGGAGCGCGGCCAGCTCGTCAGGTCCGTAAAGCCGCACGCGCTCCTCAAAGCGCCGGCCTTCGTCCCGCAGCTCGATCTCTTTGATCACAAAGCGGCCATCGGTGCCGATGCGACGGGTGACCCGCACTTCGCTGCGGCGCTCGCCCACCCCGTTCCACGATCGCTTTGCCTGCTCACTGCGTTG
>CBFGOU010001021.1:0-1602 GCA_965650445.1 uncultured Oxalobacteraceae bacterium
CATGCGGTCAGAGATGCTGCCGACTTGCGGTTGGTGCTGCATGATCTGCGCCATAAGCATATGGTGTTGATCGACACCGTCGGCATGAGCCAGCGCGACCGCACCGTCTCCGAACAGGTGGCGATGCTGTGCGGCGCCGGCCGTCCGGTCAAACGCCTGCTGCTGCTCAATGCTGCCAGCCATGGCGACACGCTCAATGAAGTGGTGCATGCGTATCGCCATAGTGGTACCGGTGCGGCGGGCAACGAACTGGCCGGCTGTATTTTTACCAAGCTGGATGAAGCGACTCACCCTGGCGCGCTGCTGGATACCGTGATTCGCCATCGATTGCCGGTGCATTACATTTCGAGCGGCCAGAAGGTGCCGGAAAACCTGGAGATTGCGGACCGCGCACAACTGGTTGACAGCGTGTTTCAGGCCGGCAGCCGCAGTGCGCTGTTTGTGCCCGGTGAGGCCGATCTGGACGAACGGCCGGCGCCCTTGACCGGCGATGCCGAAGCCGCTGCGGCGCAGGCAGCTGCGACGGCCGAGCGGTTGCAAACGCAATGCCAGCTATTGATTCGGGCCTTGGCCTACGATGCGCAGGAGTTGAGCGCTAATGCGATGGCGATGACCGCAGGCCATATCGGCTTTGACGGCACTCGGACGCTATGGCGGAATCTGAACGATGACGCGGTCAGCCAGAAATCGATCGCGCAGACGCTGCTCTCGCAGGCGCGCGCCGAAGTCCATGCCGGTTGTACCGATTATGTGCTGGCGCTGACCGTTAATATTGATTTGAGCGCGGATGATAGCGGGGACATGTACGCGCTGCATGGCAGTCTGTTGCTGTCGGATCGCAGCGGCATGCCATTGGCTGCGCCTAACCAATTATTGACTACCGCAGCAGCGGCAGTCGACATCGGAGTTGCCCGCAAGCCATCGATGCCGGCGATGCGACAAATTGACTGGTTGCGGCGACAGGATTTCGGCAAACCGGTGCTGCATTGGATGGAATGCATGCCAACTCCCGGATTGATCCGGAATTGGCAAAACGACGGTATCCAATGGGCGGCACGCGGCCGCGCAGGCACAAGCGTGGTAGCAGGCGAGGGGGATACCCGCTGCACGCTGGCGAAGCTGGCTGAAAAGCTCAGTTTCAGCACAGCGCAAGCTGTGATGTACAAGGGGAAAAAGGGACTACAATCAATAGCAGAAGCGCCGGTTACGTTATGCATAAGCGCGAAAAGTGCCGCCGATGCGGTCAACGAGCCTGCTGTCGTGGTGCGCTGCATTGTGATGCGTATCGTTGATCAGCACAAAGGTAAAGTTCTGGCCCAATGGTATTTGCTCAGTAACATCGGGAAGCAGGTTGCGCCACAGCAGATCGCCCAGTGGTCGTGCTGGCGATCAGAGGTGGAGCCGTATGCCAAATTATTGAAGCAAGGCGTGATTCAACTCGGCGGCTGCGGCCAGCCGGGCGATACCGATATGCTCAAGCGGCTACTGATCGCCGGTCAAGCCGGCACCACCGTATGGCGACTGCAGCATGCGCAGGGCAACTGGGCCGAAACGGCGCGCAAATTATTGACGCAACTGGCCGGTCGGCAGGATCGCCTCGAC
>CBFGOU010001022.1:0-1602 GCA_965650445.1 uncultured Oxalobacteraceae bacterium
AGTTGATCCCGGGCCTGACGCGCTCCACGACCAGGCCGCGCGCGGCCACGTCGGTGGCGACCAGGATGGCGATCTTGCCGTTCTTGAGCTGCTCGATGGTGCGCTCGCGCTGGGTCTGCTGCATGTCGCCGTTGATGGCGGTGGCGGCAAAGCCGCGTGCCTGCAGTTTGCCGGCCAGCTCCTCGGTGCCCAGCTTGGTGCGGGCGAAGATGATCATGCCGTCGAACGGCTCGGCTTCGAGAATGCGGGTGAGCGCTTCGAGCTTTTGCATGCCGCTCACCATCCAGTAGCGCTGGCGGATGTTTTCGGCCGTGCCGGTCTTGGCGGCCACGGTCACTTCGGCCGGATCGCGCAGGTAGGTCTTGGCGATGCGCTTGATCGCCGATGGCATGGTGGCCGAGAACAGCGCGGTCTGGCGCGACTCGGGCGTCTTTTGCAGGATTTGTTCGACATCGTCGATAAAGCCCATGCGCAGCATTTCATCGGCTTCGTCGAGCACCAGCGTCTTGAGCTGGGAAAGGTCGAGCGAGCCTTTGTCGATGTGGTCGATGACGCGGCCGGGCGTACCGACGACGACGTGCACGCCGCGGCGCAGCGCCGACAGCTGCGGACCGTAGCTCTGGCCGCCGTAAATCGGCAGCACGTGGAAATCCTTGATGTGGGTGGCGTACTTCTGGAACGCCTCGGCCACCTGGATGGCCAATTCGCGCGTGGGCGCCAGCACCAGCGCCTGCGGCGCGTGCTGCTTGATGTCGATGCGCGACAGCACCGGCAGCGCAAAAGCGGCCGTCTTGCCGGTTCCGGTCTGGGCCTGGCCCAGCACGTCGCGATTGGCCAGCAGCAGCGGGATGGTGGCGGCCTGAATCGGCGAAGGCGTCTCGTAGCCGACCTCTTTCATCACTTTTAACACGGCGGTGGAGAGATTGAGGTCGGAGAACATCGGAAGGGAATTGACGGACATGCAGGGGCTCACTGAAGGGTACTAAACCGACAGTTTACTCTGTTGTGCCCAGCATTGTGCGAACTTGTTGGCGCGCACCCGCTCAAAGCTCAGATCGATTCCCAGTCCGGGACGGCGGGCGCCGTGAGGCGGGGCGCGGAACGGACGCGCGCGGCGCTTGCGGCCCGGGGCTGGTCCGGGCGGATTTTGAAGATCCCGACCGCATCGGCCAGTTCGCTGGTCTGCACCCGCATCGCTTCGGCGGCGGCGGCCGCTTCCTCGACCAGCGCGGCGTTACGCTGGGTCATGCTGTCCATCTGGCCGATGGCGTCGTTGATCTGGCCGATTCCGCTGCTCTGCTGCCCGCTGGCGGCGGCGATTTCGCCAATGATGGCATTGACCTTCTCGACGCTGGCGACCAGCTCGCCCATGGTGCCGCCGGCCTGGGCCACCAGGCGGGTGCCGGCATCGACCTTGTCGACCGAATCGCCGATCAGGGTCTTGATTTCCTTGGCCGCCGCCGCCGAGCGCTGCGCCAGGCTGCGCACTTCCGACGCCACCACCGCGAACCCGCGCCCCTGCTCGCCCGCGCGCGCCGCTTCCACGGCGGCGTTCAGGGCCAGGATATTGGTTTGAGAGGCGATGCCGTCGATGACGCCGAT
>CBFGOU010001023.1:0-1600 GCA_965650445.1 uncultured Oxalobacteraceae bacterium
ACATGCTGCAGCGCCAGGCGCATTTCGTCGGCACTCTTGCCCACGCCCGAGAAAATCACCTTGGCCGGGTCGCCGCCGGCGGCGATCACGCGCAGCAGTTCGCCGCCCGAGACGATGTCGAAGCCCGCGCCTTCGCGCGCCAGCAGATCGAGAATGGCCAGGTTGGAGTTGGCCTTCATGGCGTAGCACACCAGCGCATCGCGGCCCTTGCAGGCGTCGGCGTAGGCGTGGAAGTTGTTCAGCAGGCCGGCCTTGGAATACACATAGGTCGGGGTGCCGAACTGCTCGGCGATCTGGGACAAGGAGGTGGCTTCAGCGTGCAGGACGCCGTCGTGGAACGAGAATTGCGACATGGTGAGCTTAAAAATCTTATTGATTGGTTGACTGGGCGGCGGGGGTGCTCGGGGACGGCGTGTGCGGCGGCGCCGGCGGTATGCTGACCTTGGCCGGTGGCTTGGGCAGGTACAGCGCGCCGGTCTGGCCGCAGCGGCCAGCAGGGCCAGGGTCAGGGCGGCGATGCCGGTTTTGAACGCAAGAGGTGACTTCACGATTAAAATCAGGGTTTATTTAGTCAAGAGACCTTGGAGTGTAGCATGATGAGTGAAACCGAATTTTTGGACCTGGCCGAAAGCACCCTCGATCGGATCGAAGAAGCCTTCGACCGCCTCAACGACGAGGACGTGATCGACGTCGAGTGCAAGCGCAGCGGCAATGTGCTGGAAGTCGAGTTCATCGACAACGGCTCCAAGCTGATCATCAACAGCCAGGCGCCGATGCAGGAGCTGTGGGTGGCCGCCAAGGCCGGCGGCTATCACTACAAGCGCATCGGCGGGCAGTGGATCAATACCCGCGACGGCTCGGAAATGTTCGCTGCCGTGTCGGCCCTGGCCAGCGCGCAGGGCGGCGCCACGGTCAGCCTGCGTTAAAAGCTTGGAACAGGCGCTGGGAACAGGCCCTCAGAACAGCTCGTTCTTCACCGCTTCCTTCATCCTTTCCTCCACCGGCGGCGGGTGCGCTCCCACATCCAGGCTCTGCACCCCGGTCCCCGGCGGGTTTTCGGCGTAGTAATACTCGTCGCCGACGTGGATCAGCCCCTCGGGCACGGCCCTTTCCTCGACCGGTACGTTCTTCAGCGCTTTCTGCATATAGCCGATCCAGATCGGCAGGGCCAGGCCGCCGCCGGTTTCCTTGTTGCCCAGGTTCTTGGGCTGGTCGTAGCCGATCCAGGCCACGCCGACCAGCTTGGGCTGGTAGCCGGCGAACCAGGCGTCGATCGAATCGTTGGTGGTGCCGGTCTTGCCCGAGATATCGGTGCGCTTGAGCGCCAGCGCCTTGGTGGCCGTGCCGAAGCGCACCACGTCCTTGAGCATGCTGTCGACCAGGAAGGCGTTGCGCGCGTCGATCACCCGGTTTTCTTCCACCCCGGCGCGGTCCGGCATGGCTTGCGACAGCACCTTGCCGTTGGCATCGGTCACCTTGGAAATCAGGTAAGGGCTGACCCGGTAGCCGCCGTTGGCGAACACCGCGTAGGCGCCGGCCAGCTGCAGCGGCGTGGTCGCGCCCGCGCCCAGCGCCAGGGTCAGGTAGGGCGGGTTCTTTT
>CBFGOU010001024.1:0-1594 GCA_965650445.1 uncultured Oxalobacteraceae bacterium
TGGACCTGGAACGCGAGCGCGGCATCACCATCAAGGCCCAGACCGCGGCCCTGCATTACAAGGCGCGCGACGGCCAGGTGTACAACCTCAACCTGATCGATACGCCCGGCCACGTCGACTTCAGCTATGAAGTGTCGCGCTCGCTGTCGGCCTGCGAAGGCGCGCTGCTGGTGGTCGATGCCTCCCAGGGCGTGGAAGCGCAGACCGTGGCCAACTGCTATACCGCGCTCGACCTGGGCGTGGAAGTGGTGCCGGTCCTCAACAAGATCGACCTGCCGCATGCCGACCCGGCCAACGCCATTGCCGAGATTGAAGACGTGATCGGCATCGATGCCGGCGACGCCGTCAAGTGCTCGGCCAAGAGCGGCATGGGGGTCGAAGACGTGCTCGAATCGCTGATCGCCAAGGTGCCGCCGCCCAAGGGCGACCCGGATGCGCCGCTGCAGGCCCTGATCGTCGATTCCTGGTTCGACAACTATGTCGGCGTGGTCATGCTGGTGCGCGTCGTCAACGGGACCCTGAAACCGAAGGAAAAGATTCTGCTGATGGCGTCGGATTCGACCCAGTTGGTGGAAAGCGTCGGCGTGTTCAGCCCGAAATCGGTATCGCTGCCGCAAATTTCCGCCGGCCAGGTGGGCTTCGTGATCGCCGGCATCAAGGAATTGAAAGCGGCCAAGGTGGGCGACACCGTCACCCACGCGGCCAAAGCGGCGCCGGCACCGCTGCCTGGCTTCAAGGAAGTCCAGCCACAAGTGTTCGCCGGCCTGTTCCCGGTGGAAGCGAACCAGTACGACGCCCTGCGCGACTCG
The DNA here is from genome assembly GCA_965650445.1 of uncultured Oxalobacteraceae bacterium. GTDB lineage: Bacteria > Pseudomonadota > Gammaproteobacteria > Burkholderiales > Burkholderiaceae_D > Telluria_A. The sequence goes on from CBFGOU010001024.1 coordinate 810, forward strand.
CTGGAAAAGCTCAAGCTCAACGATGCCGCCCTGATGTACGAACCGGAAGTATCGCAAGCGCTGGGCTTCGGCTTCCGCTGCGGCTTCCTCGGCCTCTTGCACATGGAAATCGTGCAGGAACGCCTGGAACGCGAATTCGACATGGACCTGATCACCACCGCGCCGACGGTGGTGTACGAAGTCGAATTGCGCGACGGCAGCATGGTACGGGTGGACAACCCCTCCAAGATGCCGGACCCGTCCAAAATCAATGAAGTGCGCGAGCCGATCGTCACGGTCAATCTGTACATGCCGCAGGAATACGTCGGCTCGGTCATTACCCTGTGCATTTCCAAGCGCGGCGTGCAAATGGACATGAGCTACCACGGCCGCCAGGTCAAACTGATCTACGAAATGCCGATGGCCGAAATCGTCCTCGACTTCTTCGACAAGCTCAAGTCGACCTCGCGCGGCTATGCCTCGATGGATTACGAGTTCAAGGAATACCGGGCCTCCGACGTGGTCAAGGTCGATATGCTGATCAACAGCGAAAAGGTGGACGCGCTGGCGATCATCGTTCACCGCGCCAACAGCCAGTTCCGCGGCCGCCAGGTGGCCGCCAAGATGCGCGAACTGATTCCGCGCCAGATGTTCGACGTGGCCATCCAGGCCGCCATCGGCGCCAATGTGATTTCCCGCGAAAACGTCAAGGCCTTGCGCAAGAACGTGCTGGCCAAGTGCTACGGCGGCGACATCAGCCGGAAGAAGAAATTGCTGGAAAAACAAAAGGCCGGCAAGAAGCGCAT
>CBFGOU010001025.1:0-1592 GCA_965650445.1 uncultured Oxalobacteraceae bacterium
CGAAATCGTTCCACGCTTTCACGCGCACCAGGGCGCTGGCGCTGCCGGCGCTGGCACGCACATCGAGGTAGCCCTTCAGCACGCGGCTGACCGTATCGCCCTTGCGATAGTTGTTATTGGCGTCGTCGGTATTCTGTCCGCTCACTGCCAGGCCTTCCAGGCCCATGGCCTGGGCGTTGTACGGCACCAGCATCAGGGGATTGGCCGCCTCGGTCCGCACCGTCAGGCCGAAACCGATGCGCCCGCTGGCGCTGAAGTCGACGGCGCGAGCGTCTCCCGCCCAGCACACAGGCAGCGCCGCGGCCAGCAGCAAAGTCCGGTTGATCGTCATTTTTTCAAGTCGTGAAACGGACTATGCCGAATGGATGGAAGCGCTATCATCACGCAAATGCGCATTTTAGCTCATGCGTTGAACGATTGATAATCAATAATGTGAATATCGGTTACATTTTGTCCCGCCATGTGCGATACCGAACAGAAGCACAAACCATGCTCACCTATGCTGGGTATTTCGTATCACAGGAGACGAAATCATGTCCGACAACCTGCAAAATCGCGGTCCGCAGGACCGCAGTTCAATCAACGTGCATGAAAAATGGGAAGTCGACTACTGGACCCGCGAACTCGGCATCACCGAAGAGCAGCTGGTGGAAGCGGTGATGGCGGCCGGGCCGGCGATCAAGAACGTCAAGCAGCACCTGGGAGTCTGATGTACCGCACGGAGCCGGACATCATCGCCCTTCCACTCCAGTCTCCCGGGCCAGGCGCTCGAAGGCCATCAGCGCGCTCAGGAAGACCGCGCCGGTCAGCGCGGACAGCAGCGCGCTGGTCTTGAGCCGGTCCAGCACCGGCCCCTTGACCTCGGCAAAATGCAGCTGGACGCCGCGCCGGCCCAGCATCTGGTTCAACTCCCCCAGCGCAAACAGGGCCGAGGTGTCGATCGAACTGATGGCGCTCATCACCAGCACCAGATGGCGCAGCCGCGGACGTGCCGCCAGCTCGTCCTCGATGCGCTGGTTGACGGCTTCGACGTTCCCGAAGAACAGGTTGGCATCGATCCGCAGCATCAGCACGTGCGGCGAAGTGGCGCCGTCGTAGCGCTCGATATCGCGGAAGTGTTCGCTGCCGGCGATGCGTCCCAGCACCACGATGTTGGGACGGCTGGCGCGCCAGATCAGGGTGCCCATCGACAGCGCCACGCCCACCACCACCCCGGCCTGCACGCCCAGCGCGACTACCCCGCCCGCCGTGGCCAGCCAGGCCAGCGCATCGCCGCGGTCATAGGTCCAGGCGGTGCGCAGGGTCGCCACTTCCAGCATGCCCAGCACCGCGACGATGATGGTGGCGGCCAGCACCGGCAACGGCAGCAGCGCCAGCCAGCCGGTCGGCGCCATCAGCGCGCCCACCAGCAGCAGCGCGCTGACCACGCTGGCCAGCGGGGTGCGCGCACCGGCCGCGAAATTGACGGCCGAGCGCGAAATGCTGCCGGTGACCGGGAAAGCGCCCGACAGTGCGCTGGCCAGGTTGGCCGCACCCAGGCCGAGCAGCTCGGCATTACTGCGCAGCTTTTCCTGGCGTTTGAGCGCCAGGGT
>CBFGOU010001026.1:0-1592 GCA_965650445.1 uncultured Oxalobacteraceae bacterium
TTGCCCTCGGCCTTGCCGCCACTGCCGGTACTGTCTCGGCGCAATCCTCGGGGTACTACTCGCAGTACGGTTCGCAGTACGGCCAGCCGGCGGTCGACCGTTATGGCCAGAACGCTGGCGCCTATTACGACTACGCCCGCGTGGTGCGGGTGGACCCGGTCATCGCTTCCGGGTACGGCTATCCGACTTCCAGTGCACAGCGCTGCTACACGCGCCAGGACAGCTATGCCGGCAACGATCCTTACAACAACGGCTATGGCAACAATGGCTATTACGGCAACGACGGCTATTACCGCAATGACGGTTATCGCAACGACGGCTACTACCGTAACGATGGCTACGCGAACAACGGGTATCGCAACACGACCGCGGGCGCGAATGTCGCCACGGTGATCGGCGGCCTGGTCGGCGCGGCGGTTGGCAGCCAGGTCGGCGGCGGCTCCGCGCGCTATGCGACGGCGGCGATCGGCTCGATGGTCGGCGGCATGGCCGGGCGCCAGGTGTACGAAAACTCGCGCCGCACCCGTTATCCGCGCACCGGCACGGTGCAGGTCTGCGATCCGGTGCCGGTCAATGGCAATGGCTATTACAGCAACAACAGCAGCGTCACCGGCTATGACGTGACCTATGAATACGGTGGTCGCAACTACACCACCCGCACCAGCTACAACCCGGGCAGTCGCATTCGCGTGCGCGTGGATGTGCGTCCCGAGTGAGGCGGCGTCGACTGCACAAGGAAGAGGGGCCCGCATGGGCCCCTCTTTTTGTCGGCGGGATTCCAGCGCAGGCGACCAGCCGGTCCGCCCGGGCGACAGGCGGTGATGGTTCCTGGTTGCCGGCCGGGTGAACGATCAGGCGATCGTCCAGCTGCGGTCACCAGTCGATTGCGCCGCTGACGACGGTGCACACGCGTCCGCCGGACCAGACTTCGCCATGTTCGTCGACCTGCAGTTCGATGATGGCGTCGTGGCCGACTTCACGGCCCTGGCTGATCCGGTAGAAGCCATGTTCGCCGGGCAGGGCGTCCTGCGAGGCGAGCCACGCAGCCAGGGTGGCGTTGGCCGCGCCGGATGCGGCGTCCTCGAACTGCGCCGGCGCCCCGACCCAGGCGCGCACGGCAAGGTAGTAGATCGGGTCGTCGCTGCGGGCAAAGACACACAGCCCCATGCTTTCAGTGTCATGGGCGTGGGTGCTGATCGCGTTCCAGTCCGGTGTCGCCGCGCGCAGGGCCGTTTCGTCGGCCAGTTCCGCCAGCCACCAGCGACGGCCACCGTCCATCAGCGCCGGTGGCAGGGCTCCCAGTGGCAGGCCGCGCAAGGCGTCCACCAGGCGGGCATCGGCTGGATCGGTGATTTCCATTACCCGGGCCCTGGGCGTGCGCACCGCGATGGTGCGCGCAGTGCCGGTGCCTTCCACCCGCAAAGGCAACAAGCCGGCGATGCCCTCCTGGACCAGCAGGCCGTCGCGCGGCGTGGCCAGGCCCGCTTCGAGCACGGCATGCGCGGTGCCCACGCTCGGATGCCCGGCAAACGGCACTTCGCGGCGCGGACTGAAGATGCGGATGCCGTAACTGGCCTCGGCCGTACTCACGG
>CBFGOU010001027.1:0-1591 GCA_965650445.1 uncultured Oxalobacteraceae bacterium
GTTCGTACAAGCGCGTGGCACTCGAAAACTGTACCAGCGCGGTCAATGCCTGCTCGATCAATTCCTTGTTCATGGCCCCGCTCGCGATAAAAATAGGTCAATAGTTAATTTTGACATAACTTTACACGATTTATAATATCCGCGAGGAACTGCAGGGTGCGATAGGAACGACGGCACTTTACGAAGTCGCCGCCGCTCTAGCCTTTCGGTTCGCTCTGCCCCGTGATCTCGCGGAAAAACGCGTCCGGCGACGGTTTGCGCCCAAGGAACTGCCTGACCAGTTCGCCGGGCGCGCGCTCGCCGCCGCTTTCCAGAACGATCTTGCGGTAGCGCGCGCCGGCTTTCGGGTCCATGAAGTTGTTGCCGAAGGCCGAGCGCATGTCCATCGCCATCACTTCCGACCACATATAGCCATAGTAACCGGCCTGGTAGCCGCCCATCATGTGGCCGAACGCGGCGGGCAGCCAGTCGCCCGGCTCGTAGCCCAGCGGGGTCTTGCTGGCGATGTCGGCATAGGCTTGCAGCGGGTCGACCACGACGGCGGTATGCAGCGACATGTCGTAGGCGGCCAGCAGGCGCTGGCGCGCGTACAGGCGGCCCACGCCGAACTTGCGCGCTTCGTTCATGCGCTCGACCAGCTTCATGTCGATCGGCTTGCAGGCGGCGCAGGTGGCGCCGAACAGCGCCAGCGATTCCGGCCGGCGCGCCCATGCCTCGTACATCTGCGAGGGCGCTTCGACGAAGTCCCACTTGGTGCTGGTGCCGGAATTGAGCAGGTAGCGGGTCCTGGACAGCACGCCGTGCATGATGTGGCCGAACTCGTGGAACAGCGTGTCGAGCTCCTGCTGGTCGAAGCCGTTGCGGCTGAAGTTGGTCACCAGCGCCGACACCGGCGTGCGCTGCGCGGCCAGCGAACCGCTGCGCGCGGTGAACGCTGCCGCGTGCTTGTATTTACCCTCGCGCGGGAACAGGTCCAGATAGAAGCTGGACAGGTACTTGCCGCTGCCGCCTTCGAACACGTCGTAGGCGCGCACGCCCTCATGCCACACCGGCAGCGATTTGTTCTGCTCGAACTTCACGCCATACAGCTTGCTGGTGACGTTCATCATCCAGGCAACGGTCGGCTCGGTGGGGAACTGGGCGCGCACTTCGTTCTGGTCGACGCTGTAGCGCGCGCGCTTGAGGCGCTCGATGTAGAAATTGGTGTCCCAGGCCTTGATGACGGCAGCCGGGTCGCCCGTCAGCCTGGCTTTCTCGACCCGCAGCTGCTCGAGTTCCTGGCGTTCGAGCGCTTCCACGCGCGCCTGCACATCGGCAAGGAAGCGGTTCACGGCGCCCGGATTGCCGGCCATCTTGCGCTTGAGCGCCCAGTCGGCGTAGCTGGACGCGCCCATCAGCTTGGCCAGCTCCAGGCGCAGGCCGAGGGCTTCCTTGAGCAGGTCGAGATTGGCCTGGCCGCCGCGCTGCACGTAGGCGGCGCGGTAGCGCTGGCGCACCGATTCGGACTCGGCGTTGACCATGATGGCTTCGAAGTCGGGATAGTCCAGGCCGAACAGATAGTGGCCGTCGGCGTCGCGGGCGCGGTCCCTCA
>CBFGOU010001028.1:0-1588 GCA_965650445.1 uncultured Oxalobacteraceae bacterium
CCGCCACCTCCGCCGCCGCCTCCGTAGCCGCCGTCGCCTGCGGAGCCGCCGTCGCCGGATTGCTGCGACTGCCGTGGCTCGACATCGCCACCGCCGGCGGCACCGGCGTGCTGATCGGACTGCTGGAACTGGCCAAGGGCGCCTGGCCGCAACTCAAGGAAGCCGGCGATGCACTGGCGGCGCTGCTCGCCGCCTGCGTCGCGATCGCGGTGGCGAGTTTCCTCGCGCCGCTCAATCTCAACACGGTGATCATCGTGTCGCTGATCGTGCTGCTGCCCGGCATGACCCTGACCAACGCCGTCAACGAACTGACCAGCCAGCATCTGGTGTCGGGCACCGCGCGCTTCGCCGGCGCGCTGACGACGGTGATGAAGCTCGCGATCGGCACCGCGATCGCTTTGACCCTGGCGCAGCTGCTCGGGTTGCAGCCGCAGGTGCAGGCATCGCGACCGCAACCGGACTGGGTCGAATGGGGATCGCTGGCGCTGGCGGCGTATGCGTTCGCGCTGCTGTTCCGCAGCGCGCGGCGCGACTATCCGGTGGTCATGCTGGCGGCGGTCGTGGGCTATCTCATTTCACGCGAGGCCGGCAGTGCCTGGGGCAGCCCGGCCGGGATCTTCCTGTCGGCGCTGGCGATGACCGCGGCCGGCAATGGCTACGCGCGCTGGGTGCACCGGCCAGGCGCGCTGGTGCGGGTGCCGGGCATCATCATGCTGGTGCCGGGCAGCGCCAGCCTGCGCGGAGTGATGAACCTGGTGCAGCAGCAGAATGTGGTCGTGGGGCAGGATGCGGCGCTGGCGGTGCTGAACATCCTGCTGGCGCTGCTGGCGGGCTTGTTGTTCGGCAACCTGCTGTTGCCGACGCGGCGGAATCTGTGACGTTCTGCCGTCCCTGACCCAGAGCTTCCGACCGCTGCGCGGCCGGGTCACTTTTCTTTGCAAGGGCCCAAAGAAAAGTAACCAAAAGAAAGGGCCCTTTCCCCGAGGGAGCAACAGCTCGCTGCTCAAACTTTCAAGAGGATTTTCCGACTCGGCATCCTGCCTCGACGGAAAACGGCGTGCATCCATGCACGCCGCCCTACGGGTCTGCACTCAAGTTCGCCGGTCAAAGTTTTCTCGAACACACAATGGCGAGTCGTTGCGATGATCAACCAAATAAAAATGCCGGCACTGAGCCGGCGTTTTTATTGGGCCCAGGCCGTGGTTACTTGATCAGGAACTCTTCCAGCTTGCGGCCCTTGCTCGTCTCCGCCGCCAGCCAGCGCGGTTGCTGGCCGCGGCCGGCCCAGGTCTCGGCATGGTTGGCGGGGTTGCGGTATTTCGGCGCGACCTTGCCGAGCTTGTTGCCCTTGCGCGGGCCCGGGGTCTTGCCGGCCTTGGGCGCGGCAACACCGGCGCCGCCGAACAATTCCGCGATCGTATAGCCCTCGGCCTTGGCCAGGGCGGTGAGTTTCTGGCGCACGGTCGCGACCGGCTTGCGCTTGCCGAGCGTGGCCTTGCGCTTCTTCGCCTGGCTGATCAGGGCGTCGAGCTGCTTGGCCGAGAGGCTGTTCAAGTCGATGGACATGGAAACTCCGTGCGTGGAAGGG
>CBFGOU010001029.1:0-1584 GCA_965650445.1 uncultured Oxalobacteraceae bacterium
TACAACCACGGACGGGCTATACAGGAAACCGATTCCGATGGTATAGTTAGTTCGCTGCTGCACGCAGCGAGCTTGATTCGTTCGCATAACTTGACTGCAAACTGAACCGCACACTCATGTTTTTCATCAAAAAACACAATGTCAACCAAACAGGCTCGCTTGAGGCCTGGCTTTGGCGACGCTGGCAATCCTGGGCTAACTGACCCGTACCGATTGCTGTCGGCCGCCTCCATGTGCGCTGACAGGTTTTTTGAAACCTCACCGCCCCTTCCACGACCGGCGGCCTGGAGAAAAGCATGACCGAACTCGAATTCAAATCGCTGGCCAACCAAGGCTACAACCGTATTCCATTGATCGCGGAAGCATTCGCCGATCTCGAAACGCCGCTCACGCTCTACCTCAAGCTGGCCCAGACCCAGAACAACGGCAAGAACACCTTTCTGCTCGAATCGGTGGTCGGCGGCGAGCGCTTCGGCCGCTTCTCCTTCATCGGCCTGCCCGCCACCACGGTGCTGCGCAACTTCGGCCAGCGCACCGAGATCGTCAAGAATGGCGAGATCGTCGAGACCCACGAAGGCAACCCGCTCGACTTCATCGAACAGTATCAGGCGCGCTTCAAGGTCGCGGTCCGCACCGGCATGCCGCGCTTCTGCGGCGGCCTGGCCGGCTACTTCGGCTACGACACCGTGCGCCACATCGAAAAGAAGCTGGCCCACACCCAGCCGAAGGACGACCTGGGCCTGCCCGACATCCAGCTGATGGTGACCGAAGAACTGGCGGTGATCGACAACCTGTCCGGCAAGCTGTACCTGATCGTCTATGCCGACCCGTCGCAGCCGGAAGCCTTCGCCAAAGCGCGCCAGCGCCTGAAGGATCTGCGCGTGATGCTGCGCCGCGGCGTCGACGCCCCGGTCACCTCGAGCTCGGTGCGAACCGAAGCGGTGCGCGAGTTCGACAAAGAGGACTACCTGAAGGCCGTCGCGCGCGCCCATGAATACGTGATGGCCGGCGACCTGATGCAGGTCCAGATCGGCCAGCGCATCCGCAAGCCCTACGTCGACCATCCGCTGACCCTGTACCGCGCACTGCGTTCGCTGAACCCGTCGCCGTATATGTACTACTACAATTTCGGCGACATGCAGATCGTCGGCGCCTCGCCCGAGATTTTGGTGCGCAACGAAAGCGCGCCCGACGGTGGCAAGAAAGTGACGCTGCGTCCGATCGCCGGCACCCGCCCGCGCGGCAATACGCCGGAACGCGACGCCGAACTGGCCAGGGAACTGCTGGCCGATCCGAAGGAAATCGCCGAACACGTCATGCTGATCGATCTGGCCCGCAACGACCTGGGACGTATCTCGGAAATCGGCAGCGTGGTCGTGACCGACCGCCTGGTGATCGAAAAGTACTCGCACGTTCAGCACATCGTCTCCAACGTCGAAGGCAAGCTGAAAGACGGCATGTCCAACCTCGACGTGCTGCGCGCCACCTTCCCGGCCGGGACCCTGACTGGCGCGCCCAAAGTGCGCGCGATGGAAATCATCGACGAACTCGAACTGACCAAGCGCGGCATCTACGGCGGCGCCT
>CBFGOU010001030.1:0-1579 GCA_965650445.1 uncultured Oxalobacteraceae bacterium
CGGCGGCCTCGCCTTCGACGGCTTTCCTGGTGGCGCGCTTGGCCTTCGGTGGCGCGATGCCCGCGGCCGCGTCGGCCTCGATCTGGGCTTTGGTACGGCGCTTCGGTTTGGCTGGCGCCTCGCTCTGGCCAGCCGCGTCGGCGGCGTTCGTCACTGTCGGTTCGGCGGAATTAGTTGGATTCATCGTTCGTTTCTTGGTTGTGCTGACTGTGCTGACCTGGCGCAGCGTCAACCATGTTTTCGGGCGCTGGGTCGTGAATGAGAACTTCAACGGGTGAAGCATCGGCACGGGCGGGGGCCTCGGGCGCCGGATCGGAATCCGGCGCATCGCTACTGCCTGCGCCATCGTGGTTGGCTACGGTCGAGGCCGCTGCCTTTTCAAAATTTTCTTGCAGCGCCGCTTCCAGCGCTTCCATTTCGCCGCCGCTCTGCATGGGGCTGAGCTCCTGCAAGGGCGGCAACTGGGAGAGCGCGCTCAAGCCCAGATCGTCGAGGAATTGCCTGGTCGTCCCCAGCAGGGCCGGGCGTCCCAGCACTTCGCGGTGGCCGATCACATCGATCCAGCCGCGGTCTTCCAGCATCTTGATCGTCTGCGAATTGACGGTCACGCCGCGGATTTCCTCGATATCGCCGCGCGTGACCGGCTGGCGGTAGGCGATGATGGCCAGGGTTTCCAGGGTCGCGCGGGAATACTTTTGCGGCTTTTCCGGGCTCAGGCGGTCCAGGTACTGCTTCATTTCCGGCCGGCTCTGGAAGCGCCAGCCGCTGGCCAGTCCCACCACTTCGATGCCGCGGTCGCGCCAGTCGTGGCGCAACTCCTCCAGCATGAGCTTGATGGTATCGGCGCCGACCCCGGCCCCCATGGCCCGGCCGTTATCGTCCACATCGACAAACAATTTCTTCATCGCGTGAATCGACATGGGTTCGCGCGCGCACAGCAAAGCGGTTTCGAGGACTCGTTTGGCCTCATCAGTATTCATAACGATGTCGGGTGCGGAACGTGCAAATTGGGCGAATTGTGCAGGTAAAACTGTAGTGCGCGACCGGCATCCTGAGACGGTGTCCGGCGGGGCCTACCATGTTAAAACTGGAATCAAGCGCCCAGGCCGATGCGCGCTGGGCGGGAACAATACGCGGCGAGATGCACTCTGCCGCACGGCGAAACGCCAGACCTGCGCTTCTAAACCGTTGATTTACAAGAGAAACGGGTAATTCGCCGTGGCCACCGCGAGGCTAAGCCCCCGGCGCACGCTGCGCGAACGATCGACATCGTTTGCTCCAACTGCGGTCATTGTACCCGATAAAACGCAAACCGGGACAATTCGCGCCAGCGACGTGCGGCGGCCACACGCTCAGAGGGAGGCAAGTTTGTCGGCCAGGATGGCCGAGACGCCGATAAAGGCCGGATACTCGGCCGTGATGACGAAGGTCGGCACTTGCGACAGGTAGCTGACAAAGCGCCCTTTTTGTTCGAAGCGCTGGCGGAACGCGGAGCGGTCGAAGCGCTCGCCCAGGCGCGGAACGATGCCGCCGCCGATGTAGATCCCGCCCTGCGCGCCCAAGGTGATGGCAAGGTTGC
>CBFGOU010001031.1:0-1570 GCA_965650445.1 uncultured Oxalobacteraceae bacterium
TTGCTGCGGTCGGTGTCGGTGATGCGCTGGTCGTGCAGCGGGCGCGCGAGCGCATCCGCGAGCGCGGCGCTGGGCGCCTCGAGGACGGCCGGGACCGCGGGCGGCGGCGAGCGGCCGTCGCCGAACAGGATAGTTTTTTCAGCCATGCCGGTACGATAGCACGAGCCCCGCCGCGGCACAGGCGGCGAGCAGTTTGATGGTGCCGGCCTGGTAGCGCAGCAGGGCCACGGCCGCGGCTGCACCGATGGCCATGGCGGCCCAGTCGGGCCGTTCGCCGGCCAGGAATACATGCTGGCCGAAGAACACCGCCAGGCTGGCGATCACGCCCACCACGGCTGCCGAGATGGCCGTCAGCGGGGCGGTCATGCGCAGCTGGTTGCGGGTCGATTCGACCAGCGGACCGCCGGCCAAAATAAATATGAACGAGGGCAGGAAGGTGAAGAAGGCCGCGACGCAGGCGCCCATTACCCCGGATGCGCCCGGCTGGGACACTGCGTGGTTCCAGCCGCCGGCGAAGCCGACGAAGGCGTTGACCATGATTAGCGGGCCGGGCGTGGTTTCGCCCAGCGCCAGGCCGTCGATCATCTGGGTGGCACTGAGCCAGTGATAGTGTTCGACGCCGCCCTGGTACACATACGGCAGCACGGCGTAGGCGCCGCCGAAGGTCAGCAGCGCGGCCTTGGTGAAAAACCAGCCCATCCGGGCCAGCACGCTGGCGCTGCCGTACTGATAGATCAACAGCGCGAAGGCCGCGCCGCCGATGCCGGTGCCGGTCAGCAGGGTGCGTGCCAGCCGCGTCCACGAAAAGCGCGCGTGCGCTGGCGTTGGCGTGTGGTCGTCGATCAGGGCCGCTCCGTAGGACGTGCGCTGGCCGGGGTGCTGTCCGCCCGGCTGAAACCACGCCGGCGCAAAGCGTGCCCCGAGTGCGCCGATGACGGCGGCGCCCAGCACGATCAGCGGAAAAGGCAGGGCCAGCACGGCGATGGCGATGAAGGCGGAGGCCGCAATGGCGACCAGTGCCGGGTTCTTGAGCGTGCGCTTGCCGATGCGCCAGGCCGCCGCCAGCACGATGGCGACGATGGCCGGTTTGATGCCGTAGAGGACGGCGGCGATGGCGGGCAAGGTGCCGTAGGCCATGTAGATCCACGACAGCCCGATCAGGATCAGCAGCGAGGGCAGCACGAACAGCGCGCCGGCAATGATGCCGCCGCGGGTTTTGTGCAGCAGCCAGCCGATGTACACGGCCAGCTGGGTTGCTTCCGGACCAGGCAGCAGCATGCAGTAGTTGAGCGCGTGCAGGAAGCGCTGTTCCGAAATCCAGCGGCGCCGTTCGACCAGCTCCGTGTGCATCAGCGCGATCTGGCCAGCCGGTCCGCCAAAGCTGATGAAACCGAGCTTGAGCCAGTACAGGAAGGCGTCGAGCATGGGGACATCGGCGGGGCTTGTGTCGCGGGACATTGTCATAGGCCCATTATTTAAGGTCACGGACGATCTCCGCATCGATCGCGAAGTCCTTCACGAGCGTTTCCGCGTAGAAGACCTTGCGCACGCGCAGTTCGAGTTGCTGCCG
>CBFGOU010001032.1:0-1570 GCA_965650445.1 uncultured Oxalobacteraceae bacterium
GGCGGCGAGCTTGGCAATGATCGAGGAATACCTGATCGTGCAGGGCCGCGAATGGGAAAGGTATGCGTGGGTCAAGGCGCGCGCGCTGACCGGGCACTCCGCGGACATCGCGGCGCTGGAAAAAATCGTGCGCCCGTTCGTGTACCGCCGCTATCTCGATTTCGGCGCGATCGAGGCACTGCGCAACATGCATGCACAGATCCGTGCCGAAGTGATCCGCCAGGAAACCCGCCATCCGGAACGCAGCAACAACGTCAAGCTGGGCCGCGGCGGCATCCGCGAAATCGAATTCCTGGCCCAGGTCTTCCAGCTCATCCGCGGCGGGCGCGACGCCGACCTGCGCCACCGCTCCACCCGCGCCACCTTGCGCATGCTGGCCAGCAAGGGCTTGATGGACGCGGAGATCGTCGCCCAGCTGCTCGACGCCTACACCTTCCTGCGCAACCTCGAACACCGGCTGCAGTATCTGGAAGACGCCCAGACCCACACCCTGCCGGCCAACGATGCCGACCGCGCCATCGTGGCCCAATGGATGGGCCTGCCTGACATTGCCGCGCTGCTGGAACAGCTGGCCGCGGTGCGCCACTTCGTCGCCGCCCAGTTCGACGCCATGTTCAAGGACACCAGCGCCAAGAACGGCAGCGAGGCGGTCGACCCGCAATCGTCCAGCGCGTGCGCCGACCTGGACAACTGCGAAGCCATCGAAGCGCGCCTGGATGCGCTCGGCTACGACCAGGCCGCCGGCTCGGCCAGGCGGCTGATGTCGACCTGGCAGTCGCCCCGCGTGCAAGCGCTGCCGGAGGCCAGCCGCGCCCGCCTGCTCACCCTGGTCAATGCCGCCCTGCCCCTGATCGCCGCCTGCGCCACCGAAAACGAGGTCGGCAGCGCCAGCGCCACGCTCGGCCGCCTGCTCGACTTTTTCGAGGCCATCGCGCGCCGCTCGGCCTATCTGTCGCTGCTGACCGAATACCCGCACACGCTCGAACGCGTGATCCGCATGATGCACGCCTCGGGCTGGGCCGCCACCTTCCTGACCCTGCACCCGATCGTGCTCGACGAACTGCTCGACGACCGCCTGCACGACGAAACCTTCGACGGCGCCGCCTTCCGCGCCGGGCTGGACCGGCTGCTCGAGGCGGCCGACGGCGACACCGAACGCAAGATGGACATCCTGCGCGAAGCCCATCACGCCCAGCTGTTCCGCCTGCTGGCCCAGGACCTGGCCGGCTCGCTCACCGTCGAACGGCTGGCCGACCACCTGTCGGCGCTGGCCGACAGCATCGTCGCGGCCACCATCGACGCGGTCTGGCAAACCGTCGCCACGCGCCACCGCGAGGTGCCGCGCTTTGCCGTCATCGCCTACGGCAAGCTGGGCGGCAAGGAGCTGGGCTACATCTCCGACCTGGACGTGATTTTCCTGTTCGACGACGACGACCAGGAGGCGCCCGGCAACTACGCCAAGCTGGCGCAGCGTTTCATCACCTGGATGACCGCCGACACCTCGGCCGGGATGCTGTTCGACATCGACACCGCGCTGCGCCCGGACGGCGCCAGCGGCATGCTGGTGTCC
>CBFGOU010001033.1:0-1564 GCA_965650445.1 uncultured Oxalobacteraceae bacterium
CGCCAGTCCTTCGACGATGGCGGTCTTGCCCACGCCCGGCTCGCCGATCAGCACGGGGTTGTTCTTGGTCCGGCGCTGCAGCACCTGGATGGCGCGGCGGATCTCGTCGTCGCGCCCGATCACCGGGTCGAGCTTGCCCTGGCGTGCCCGTTCGGTCAGGTCCAGCGTGTATTTTTTCAGCGATTCGCGCTGGCCCTCGGCGTCGGCCGACTTGACGCCCTCGCCGCCGCGCACCGCGTCGATGGCCGCTTCCAGGGACTTGCGCGCCAGCCCGTGTTCGCGCGCCAGCCGGCCCGCATCGGACTTGTCTTCCGTAAGCGCCAGCAACACCATTTCGCTGGAGACGAACTGGTCGCCGCGCTTTTGCGATTCGCGGTCGGCCAGGTTGAGCATGCCGACGAACTCGCGGCTCACTTGGGTTTCGCCACCGTTGCCGCTGACCTTGGGCAGGCGCTCGAAGGCGCCGCGCAGCGCGTTGGTCAGCCCGCCGACATTGACCCCGGCGCGCTGCAGCAGCGAGCGGGCGCCGCCATCGTCCTGGTTGAGGAGCGCGGTCAGCAGATGGACCGGCTCGATATATTGATTGTCGTTGCCAACTGCCAGGCTTTGCGCATCGGCGAGCGCTTCCTGGAGTTTGGTCGTCATCTTATCTTGTCGCATGGTAAGGCTCCCCGGTGGATTTCTAACTTGATTGCAAGATTGGGTATGGGAGCCGCGTTTTCAAGACGCCAAGATTAGGTGCGCTGGTCCCATTTTTTTAGTGCAACGTCATCGGTCACGCGGGCATCGACCCAGCGTGCGCCCTCGGGCGTCTGTTCCTTTTTCCAGAACGGCGCCTCGGTTTTCAGGTAATCAATAATGAATTCACAAGCCGCGAAGGCTTCGCCGCGGTGGGCGCTGCTCACCGCCACCAGCACGATCTGCTCCATCGGCTTGAGCGGGCCAACCCGATGGACCACCCGCGCCTGGTACAAGGGCCAGCGCGCCTTGGCCTGTTCGACGATGCCGGCCAGCGCGCGCTCGGTCATGCCGGGATAGTGTTCCAGTTCCATCTCGGCCACGCTGGCGCCTTCGTTCATGTCGCGCACGGTGCCCACGAAGGTGACGATGGCGCCCACGCGCGCATCGTCCTGGCGCAGCGAAGCGACTTCGGCGGACAGGTCGAAATCGTCCTGCTGAACGCGCACGGCGCTCATTTGCCGTCCCGCGCCAGCCGGGTGAACAGCTGTTCGATGCGGGTGGCGGTACGGTCGTCGACCAGCGCCGGCGTGGCGATCAGCTCGACGAAACGGGCTGACTGCGCGCTCTGCTTCTGGCCCGATTTGAGCGAGGACTGCAGCGACTCGACCTGCAGGCGCAGGCGCTCGCGCGCGAACTCGCTGCCGCTGTCGATGCCGGCCGCAATTTCCAGGCGCAGCACGTCCTGCATCAGTGCGGCGCGGTTACGCTCCAGCAGTGCGGCGTAGGCCGCGCGGTCGCCGGCGAGCGCCTTGAGCGCAGCGTCGAAGCGCTTGCGCAAGGCAGTCTCGTACTCGGCCGACAGCGCCGGCAGGGCCGCCCAGCG
>CBFGOU010001034.1:0-1553 GCA_965650445.1 uncultured Oxalobacteraceae bacterium
GGCATCCTCGAAGACCACGAACGGGCTCTTGCCGCCCAGTTCCATGCTGAACTTCTTCAGGCCCGCTTCCTGGACGATGCGGTTGCCCGTCGCCGTGGAGCCGGTGAACGAGATGGCACGCACGTCCGGGTGGCGCACCAGCGGCTCGCCTGCGACCCACAGCTGGCCCAGGCGCTTGAAGTCCGTAATCGTTTTGCCGGTGGCCGCATCCCTGGCCACCAGCGGCAGCCTGGCGTAGTTCTTCAGGTGCGCATCGTAGTCGAGCCCGGCCTGTTTGAAGGCCGCGCGGATGTATTGTTCCTGGATGAAGGTGTTGGGGTTCAGATCGGTCTCGGTCCGCTTCATCAGGCGCAGCGTCTCGATCGAGGTTTTCACGGCGGCGCGGTATTCCGGCTTCCAGGTAAAGTCGCGCGTCTGCAGGCCGAGCGGGCCGTGGAACAGATAGTTCACTTCCGCTTCGATGCCGGTTACCTTGGCAATCAGCCGGCTGTACTTTTCCGGTTCGGCAGTGATCAGGCGGTCGGCCTCGATGGCGGCGCGCAGGTAGGCGACCACGATCTCAGGATATTTCTTGGCGAATTCGCCATCGACCAGACTGCCGTGCAAGGTGGGCGCGTTGGTTTGCGAACCATCGTAAATCTTGCGCGCAAAACCATGATGCGGAAACAGTTCGGCGAAGGGAACGAAGTCTGCATGGGCGTCGATTTTGTTGCTTCGCAGAGCGGAACCGGCCACTTCCGGCGCCTGCGTGACGATGTTGACGTCCTTTTCCGGATCCCAGCCCTGAGCCTTGACGGCGCGCAGCAGCATGCCGTGGGCAGTCGAGGCGAATGGGACTGAAATCGTCTTTCCTTTCAGCTCGGACAGCGCCTGCACCGGCGAGGTTTTCGGCACCACGATGCCGTTGCCGCTGCCGGCAGTGCTGCCGGACAGCACGGTGATGAAGTGGCTCTGCTTGCCTGCCTTCTGGAAAGCGGCGCCATTGAACGCGCCGGGAAAATCGGCCATCGCGCCCAGATCGACCTTGCCCGCGACCATTTCATTGGTCAGCGGCGCACCCGAGGTGAAGTTCTTCCATTGAATATCGTACTGCGCGTCTTTGTATTTGCCGTCGTGCGGCAGGTATTTCTCCAGCAGCTTCAGTTCGCGGATCAGCAGGCCGCCGGTCGCGCAATTGATGGTCGTATCTTGCGTGCCGATGGCCACGCGAATGGTTGCCGCCTGCGCGGTGCCTGCCAAGGTCAGCGCCAGGACCAGCGCCAGGATTTTGTGGTGCAGATGCATATTGTTTTCTCCGACAATTTTCGTGCGTGGGTTCAGCGCAAGAGGTAAGGAATTTCGACCGTGACAGCACCGGTGGGGCAGTCTTTCTCGCAAGGCATGCAGTACCAGCATTCATCGAATTTCATGAATGCCTTGCCTTTGGACAGGTCGATGGCCAGCACATCCAGCGGGCACACATCCACGCAAACAGTGCAGCCTTTGTGGGCGATCCACAGGTCTTCATTGATGGTCACGGGGACGCTGGTGATATTGAAAGCGGTCGGCATGGC
>CBFGOU010001035.1:0-1548 GCA_965650445.1 uncultured Oxalobacteraceae bacterium
GGTAAACGTTGGGGAACGATGAGCTACCTTCCCTACGATCCGCAGCAGCAGATGCTGCTTCCCCAAGCCCTCCAGGAATGGCTGCCGGATGGCCATCTTGCCTACTTCATCAGCGACACGGTCGATTCGCTGGATCTGTCAGCCTTTCATGCGCGCTACGCCAACGGCGGTTCGCGCAACCAGCCCTTTCATCCGTCGATGATGGTCAAGGTGCTGGTTTATGGTTATGCCACCGGCGTGTTCTCGTCGCGCAAGCTGGCCAGGAAGCTGCATGAGGACGTCGCCTTCCGGGTGCTTGCCGCCGGCAACTACCCGGCCCACCGGACGCTGTGCGACTTTCGCGCCTTCCATTTGAAGGAGCTGTCGGACCTGTTCGTGCAGGTGGTGAAGCTGGCGCGCGAATGCGGTTTGGTTAAGCTGGGGACGATCGCGGTCGACGGCACCAAGATCAAGGCCAACGCGTCGCGCCACAAAGCGATGAGCCATGAACGCATGAAGCAAGCGGAACTGGAATTAAAGGCGCAGATCGCCGCCTTGCTGGAGCGGGCCAAGTCGGCCGATCACGCCGAGCGCAATGAACCGGAACTGGACATTCCAGCTGAGATCACCCGACGCGAAGACCGGCTCGCCGTGATTGAAGCGGCACGCGCCCGGCTCGAAGAGCGTCAGCGCCAAGCCGACATCGAGCGCGGTCGCGGACCAGACGACGATAAGCCCTCGGGGGATGGCGGCAAGCCCCCGAAAAAATCGCGGTTCAAGTACAAATTCGGCGAGCCCAAGCCCAAGGCACAAGAGAACTTCACGGACCCGGAGAGCCGGATCATGAAACGGGCGGGCGGTGGCTTCGACTATTGCTACAACGCCCAGGCTGCAGTGGACGACACAGCCCACATCATCGTCGCGGCCGAGTTGACCAACAGCGGCGCCGACAGCCGTCAATTGCCAACCGTGCTGGCGGCAGTCAAGAGCAACCTCGGGGCCGACCCGCAGCAAGTCGTGGCCGACGCCGGGTACCGCTCGGAGGCGGTGTTCGAAGCGCTCGCCACGCACCCAGCCGACATCATCGTCGCTCTCGGGCGCGAGGGCAAACAGGAACTTGGCATCGATCCGAGCAAGCGTCCACGGTGCGCCGCCATGGCCGAGAAGTTCAAGAGCCAGGCCACTCAGGACGCCTACCGGCGCCGCAAATGGCTCTCCGAGCCGCCCAACGGATGGGTCAAGAACGTCCTGGGCTTTCGACAATTCAGCATGCGCGGACTGGCCAAGGCCAAAGCCGAGTGGAAACTCGTCTGTGCCGCATTGAATCTGCGAAGAATGGCCAATTTGCTCGCCGCGTAGGCAAAATCAGGAGACGAAAATCCCCGCTCAGTACGCACAGCAACGTCCGCCATTCGAATCGAAGACCATTTTTGTGTCCAGCAACGAGATCGACACGATCTCGTTCAACGCAACGCCAGTTTCATTGAGCTAAAAAATCTCTGGCGCGCAGACTCCTAGCTGCGCTATCAATAAAAAACGGCACCGGGATCGCTCCACGGTGCCGTTTTC
>CBFGOU010001036.1:0-1547 GCA_965650445.1 uncultured Oxalobacteraceae bacterium
TTCGACCGAACGCGCGGCGTGATACGCGGCCAGCGCGCTTCGCAAGTCGGCATGGCCGCCCACGCAGCGCGCCAGTTCGATCGCGTCTTCCAGCGCCAGCTTGGTGCCCGAGCCGATCGAGTAATGCGCGGTGTGCGCGGCGTCGCCCATCAGCACCACCGGCACGTCGCCGTTCCAGTGCACCCACTGCCCGCACGTCACGCGGGCGAAGTTGATCCAGCCTGGCTGCGGGGTATTGCTCATCAGGGCATGGCCGTCCAGCTGGTCGGCGAACAGGCGCTGGCAGAATGCCAGGCTGTCTTCCCGGCCCATGTCGGCCAGGCCGGCGCGCCGCCACACGTCCTCCGGCGTTTCGATGATGAAGGTCGAGGTGTCGCCGTCGAACTGGTAGATGTGGGCCTGGAACCAGCCGTATTCGGTCTCCCTGAAGGCGAAGGTGAAGGCGTCGAATTTCTTGCGCGTGCCCAGCCACACGTAGCGGCAGCGGCGCGCTTCGATCTGCGGACGGTAGCTGGCCGCGTGGCGCGCGCGCGTCCGGCTGTTGACGCCGTCGGCGGCGATCACCAGGTCCGCATCCAGGGTCAGGTCCTCGCTCACTTCGTGCTCGAACACCAGGGTCACGCCCAGTTCCTCGCAACGCCGCTGCAGGATGTTGAGCAGGCGCTTGCGCCCGATGCCGCAAAAGCCATGGCCGCCCGAGGTGATCTTCGCTCCCTTGAAGAAGATGTCGATGTCTTCCCAGCGGTTGAAGGCGGCGACGATGGCGCGGGCGCTGGTTTCGTCGGCTTCCAGCAGATTGACCTGGGTCTGGTCGGAGAACACCACGCCCCAGCCGAAGGTGTCGTAGGGGCGATTGCGTTCGATGACGGTGATGCGGTGGGCGCTGTCCTGGCGCTTGAGCAGCAGCGCCGCGTACAGGCCGGCGGGGCCGCCGCCGATGCAGACTATATTCATGACTGACGCAGCTTGAAGCGCTGCAGCTTTCCAGTTTCGGTACGCGGCAGCCGGTCGGCAAAGCGGACCACGCGCGGATATTTATAGGGGGCGATCTGCGCCTTGACGAAATCCTGCAGCTCGTGCGCCAGCTGCTCGCTCGCCAGCGCGCCATCCTTGAGCACCACGTGCGCCGCCACCAGCTGGCCGCGCTGCTCGTCGGGGTGGCCGACCACGCCGCATTCGGCCACCAGCGGGTGGCGCAGCAGCGCGTCCTCCACCTCGATGCCGGCGATATTGTAGCCGGACGAGACGATCATGTCGTCGGTGCGCGAACGGTAGTAAAAATAACCGTCGGCGTCCATTTCATAGGCGTCGCCGGTCAGGTTCCAGCCGTCGATGACATAGTCCTTCTGGCGTTCGTCGGCCAGGTAGCGGCAGCCGGTCGGCCCCTTGACGGCCAGCCGTCCGGTCACGCCCGGCGCGGCCGGCCTGCCATCGGCGTCGAGCACGCAGGCCTGGTAGCCCGGTACCGGCTTGCCGGTGGCGCCGGGGCGGATGTCCGCACCGGCGGCCGAGATGAAGATGTGCAGCAGTTCGGTGGCGCCGATGCC
>CBFGOU010001037.1:0-1538 GCA_965650445.1 uncultured Oxalobacteraceae bacterium
CGGAAGTTGTAGTCGACCGCGGCGGCGCCGGATGCCAGCACGATGGCCGACACGCTGTCCACGGCCGCCGTGCCGGTGGCCACGGCGCCGATGGTGCCGGGCTGGGTGCCGGTGGCGGCGGCGAACTGGCTCAGGCCGGCCGGCTGGGTCTCGCTGACGGTATAGCCGGCGCCGTTGCTCGGGCGCAGGCCGGTGAAGCTGTAGCGCCCGTCCGCGCCGGTTTGCACGCTGGCGTTGACGGCGTTGCCGCGGTCGTCGGTGCCGCCCAGGGTCAGGGTGACGCCCTGCAAAGCTTCGCCGGCGCCGGGCACGGCGTCCTGGTCGGCGTCGATGTAGACCATGCCGGCGATGCCGGCCGGCTGGACTTCGCCGAAATTGAAATTGGCCCAGCTGTTGGCGGCGTTGAACGGGATTGCGCCGATGACGTTGAAGACGGCGTCGCTGCAGGCGGCGCAGGCCACGGCGTCGAGCGTGCCCTTGCGTACGATGCCGTCCAGCCAGGCGGCCGGCTGGGTTTCGGTGACGCTGTAGCCGCCCGCGCCGGCATTGCGCAGGCCGCTGAAGGTATAGCTGCCGTCGGCCAGGGTGGTCGCCGTGCACGGGGCGCTGGCGCAGGGGCCGGCGCCGCTGGCGGCAGTGCCGGCCAGGGTCAGGGTGACGCCGGCCAGCGGCGCCTCGGCGCCGTCCTTGACGCCGTTGTTGTTGGCGTCGTGATAGACGAAGCCGGACAGGCTGCCGGTCTTTTCGCCGAAGCGGTAATTGACCCCGCTCTGGCCCGCGCCGAGCACGATGCCGGCAACCCGGCTGTTGCCGGCAGCCACGCCCGGCGTGCCGGCCGCGCTCGCGCCGGTGCCGGCGCTGTTGACCGCGTCGACATAGTCGAGCGGCTGGGTTTCAGTCACGGTGTAACCGGCGCCATTGCTCGCGGGCAGGCCGGTGAAGGCGAAATCGCCGCTGGCGTCGCTGGTGGTGGTGCAGCTGCCGATGATGGTGCACACGCCGGCGCCGCTCGCGGAGAGGCCGGACAGGGTGAGCGTGACGCCGGCAAGCGGGGTGTCGCCGGCATTGAAGGTGCCGCCCTGGTCGACGTCGAGGTAGACCTTGCCCGACAGGCTGGCGGCGATCTCGCCGAAGTGGTAGTTGCTGCCGATCTGGCCGGTGGCGATCACGATGGCGCCGAGCACGTCGTTGCCGACGCTGCCAACGGCCACGCCGTTGACGCTGCCGCGGCTGTCGGTGCCGTCGGCGTAGGCCGACAGCGGCGCCGCCGCCTGCGACTGTTCGGTCAAGGTGTAGCCGGCGCCGTCGCTGGCAGGCAGGCCGAGGAAACTGAACACGCCGCTGGCGTCGGTGGCCAGGGTGCACGGATTGGGCGAGATGGCCAGGCACACGCTGGTGCCGGTCGAGGTATTGCCCGACAGGGTGACCGCCACGCCGGCAATGCCGGGTTCACCGGCATCCTTGACGCCGTTATTGTTCAGGTCCGCATAGACGCTGCCGCCCAGCCCCTGCCCGCTCTCGCCGAAGTTGTAATCGGC
>CBFGOU010001038.1:0-1531 GCA_965650445.1 uncultured Oxalobacteraceae bacterium
GCACCAGGGCGGTGCGGGCGGACAGGAACAGGATCATCACCACCACCACCGCCAGCGGGCGCGGCATGCGGCCGCGCGGATTGCGCGCGCGGTCGAGATAGTCGACCCCGCCGTTGAGCGCGTAAGCCAGGATGGCGGCGGCGATGAAGGGCGTCAGCACCGGTCCGAGGGCATACAGCAGCACGATGAACGCTACCCAGATGCACAGCCAGAAGGCAGTTTGCTTTTGCTCCGGCGTCAAGGGAAATGGCATGTAGGCTGTTGTAATGTCGGTTAAATGGGAGGGAGGCGGGCTGTTTTGATAAAATAGCGGATTACCCGGCTCGAACGCCGCCATCGGCGCCGCGCCGCACGCTGTCCCCATTTTACCGCCTTCGCTGACAATTACACCATGAGCCAACCTTCAAATGTTTCCCTCTCCTACCGCGATGCCGGTGTCGATATCGATGCCGGCGACGCCCTGGTCGAAGCGATCAAACCGTTTGCCAAGCGCACCCTGCGCGAAGGCGTGATGGGGGGCATTGGCGGTTTCGGCGCGCTGTTTGAGATCAGCAAGAAGTACCAGGAACCCGTGCTGGTGTCGGGCACCGACGGCGTGGGCACCAAGCTCAAGCTGGCCTTTGAACTGAACCGCCACGACACGGTCGGCATCGACCTGGTCGCCATGAGCGTCAACGACATCCTGGTGCAGGGCGCCGAGCCGCTGTTCTTCCTCGACTATTTCGCCTGCGGCAAGCTGGACGTGCCGACCGCGACCGACGTCATCAAGGGCATCGCCGCCGGCTGCGAACAGGCCGGCTGCGCCCTGATCGGCGGCGAAACGGCGGAAATGCCGAGCATGTACCCGGCCGGTGAATACGATCTGGCCGGTTTCGCGGTCGGCGCGGTGGAAAAATCCAAGCTGATCGACGGCACCAAGATCGCCCCGGGCGACGTGGTGCTGGGCCTGGCCTCGTCGGGCGCGCATTCGAACGGTTACTCGCTGGTGCGCAAGATTATTGACGTGGCCAAGCCGGATTTGAACGCCGACTTCCACGGCCGCAAGCTGGCCGACGTGCTGATGGCGCCGACCCGTATTTACGTCAAGCCGCTGCTGGCGCTGATGGCCTCGATGGAAGTCAAGGGCCTGGTGCACATCACCGGTGGCGGCCTGGTCGAAAACGTGCTGCGCGTTCTGCAGCCGAACCTGACGGCCGTGCTCGATTCCAAGGCCTGGAGCATGCCGCCGCTGTTCACCTGGCTGCAGCAGCATGGCGGCGTGGCCGATGCTGAAATGCACCGCGTGTTCAACTGCGGTATCGGCATGATCGTCATTATCTCGGCCGAGAACGCGGATGCCGCGTTTGCCCAGCTGCAGGCGGCCGGCGAGACCGTGTCGCGCATCGGCACCATCCGCGCCCGCGTGGGTGACGAGCACCAGACGATTGTTGAATAAGTAGTTGCACTCAAATAAAAAAGCCAGCCTCGGCGCATGACGCCCAGGCTGGCTTTTCTATTGAACGCTATCGGGAACCCCGAAAAACCTACTGCG
>CBFGOU010001039.1:0-1528 GCA_965650445.1 uncultured Oxalobacteraceae bacterium
CCCGGTGGCCCATGGGCGCGGCCAGAAGGCCGGCCTGTTCAACACCCCCAGCATCTACAACAGCGTATTTAATTTCCGCCAGTCATGGATCGGCCGTCCGGTCGGCCTCGACCAGTTGCCCGAACACGTGCAAGGCGGCAGCTGGGACGCCATCCTCGTCCGCCTGGCCCCCGACAATGCGCTCGACAGCCAGTTCCGCGAAGTCTACGGCGAAGCCATGACGGCGGGCGCCGCGCGCGACGCCCTTGGCCAGTACCTGCGCACGCTGGTCACGCCGGCGCGCTTCGACCGCTACCTGCGCGGCGACGGCGCGGCCCTGAGCGAGGATGAAAAGGCCGGCTACGCGCGCTTCAAGAGCTACGGCTGCGTGGCCTGCCACCAGGGCATCAACGCCGGCGGCAATATGTTCGCCCGCCTCGGCGTGCTGCGCCCGCTGCCCGGCGCCCATGGGCAGGGGCGCTTCCAGCTGACCGGCAAGGAAGCCGACCGCGACGTCTACCGCGTGCCCAGCCTGCGCAACGTCGCCCTGACCGCGCCATACTTGCACGACGGCAGCGTCGCCACCCTGGAAGAAGCGGTCGACCTGATGTTCAAATACCAGCTCGGACGCGCCGCGCCCAGGCAGGACAAGGAACTGATCATCCGCTTTTTGGGCAGCCTGAACGGCGAACGCCTGCCGCCGGAAGGAACGGCGCCATGATGCGCGGCCGCCGGCTCGCCGCCGCGCTGCTGTTCATCGGCCTGACGCTGGTGCTGGCCTTCCTGTTCAACCGCACCCAGGCGGTCGACATCGAAGGCGAGAACCGCATCATGCTCGAGCTGCGCGAATTCGAAAAGCTCGACGCCGAGTGGAACGTCAACATCCTGCGCTCGCACATCGGCACCAACCCCGATTACGACCCGCTGGCCGCCTCCCTGCCGCGCATGCACACCCTGCTGGAGCACTTCGGGCGCGCGCTGCCCGCGTCGCAGGGAGCGGCCGCGCGCCAGGCTTATGCCAATCTGACCCGCGCGCTCAGCGAGAAGGAAGAACTGGTCGAACAGTTCAAGAGCTACAACGCGATCCTGCGCAATTCGCTGCTGTATTTCCCGGGCGGGATCAGCGTCCTCAAGACGGAGCTTAGCGGCGTCCCTGGCGCCGGCCGCCTCGACGCCGTGCTCAACCTGCTGTTGACCGATACCCTGCGCTACAACCTCGCGCCCGACCGTGCCCTGGCCGAACGCATCGACGCGGCCATCGCCACCGCGCTGGCTTTGCGCGAACCGCTGCCGGCGGACCTGGCGGAGCAGGTCGAGGAACTGGCCGCGCACGGGCGCGCCATCCTGCGCTACCGCGCGCTGGAAAACGCCCTGGAAGCGCGCATCGCCCGGGCCGGCACCGCCGAGGCCACCGAACGGCTGGCCTACGTGTTCGACCGCGCCTACGACCAGCTGGAAATCGGCAAGCAGCGCTTTCGCAGCTACCTGTTCGTCTACGCCGGCGTGCTGCTGGTGCTGTCCCTGGTGTACTTCCGCTACCTGGCCGACA
>CBFGOU010001040.1:0-1525 GCA_965650445.1 uncultured Oxalobacteraceae bacterium
TGCGCGACCGCGAAATCGTCGGCAAGCTGTTCTCGGAACTGGGCCCACGTTACGCAGCACGTAACGGCGGCTACCTGCGCATCCTGAAAATGGGTTTCCGCGTGGGCGACAATGCGCCGATGGCTTACGTCGAACTGCTGGACCGTCCGGAAGTCAGCGACATCGAAGCGGCACCAACGGCTGAGTAATCGCAGCCTGTTGAAAAGAAAAGCCAGGCATTGCCTGGCTTTTTTGCGTTCTGCGCTATCGCGACACGGCATCGAGGCGCAGTTGCCGGGTCGGCAAACCGTCCGACGCGATCTCGACCACGATGGGGCCGGCGACCGAACCGGCCCGGACAGCCGCCACCACGCGGCCGTGGAAGCTGCGCCGCTGGCCCGCCTGCAGGCTGGCGGCATCCATCGGATTGCCGTTGCCCAGTCCCGCCAGCACCCCTGAGCCGCTGACACTGACCCTGACCGCGCGGTCGCCCTCGCGCGCATACAGCGGCACGCCATCCGCATCGGTCAGTTCCACCGTCACATACGCCAGATCCTGGCCATTCGCGCCGAGCTGCTGGCGATCGGCCGAGACCTTGAGCGCGGCCGCCGCTCCCGCGGTGCGCAGTTCCCACTGGCCGGCCGCCTTGCCATCCTTGTAGCCGACCGCCAGCAAGCGGCCCGGCGCGTACGGCACGCCGAAGCTGGCCTTGTACTCGCTGGCCAGGCCGGTGGCCTTGCGCCCCAGGCTACGGCCGTTCAGGAACAGCTCGACCTCGGGAAACTCCGAATACACGACCACGTCGAGCGGCTTGCCTTCCTGCCCGGCCCAGCTCCAGCTGGGGTGAACGTCGTCGAGCGCCCAGTCGTTATGCGGCTGCACGATGGGGAACAGGTGGCGGTCCGGCAAATCCTCGGTGCCGGGCGGCTGCGCCACAAAGGCCGCGACCGGATCGATGCCGGTCTTCCACAGCACCTGGCGGTAGTAGGCCGCCGGGCGCTTCCTGCCGGTGGCATCGATCTCGCCGCAATAGGCCAGACTCCACGGATACGGTGCCAGCTTTTGCCAGTCCTGGCTGTATCCCATCCATCCGATGCCGCTCTCGCCCAGATAGTCGAAGGCCGTCCACACGAAATCGCCTATCACCCAAGGCATGGTTTCCACCGGGCGCCAGTGTTTGAATGCATCCTTGGGCATGGATTCGGCCGTGTACATGACCCGCTTCGGGAACTTTTCGTGATCCGGGCCGTACAGATGGGCCATGTAGTTATAGCCCCCCACGTCGATCTCGGCAAACTGCGTCGCGATGGTCGGCATTTCGCTGCTGATGGCCTGGGTCAGCGGCCGGGTCGGATCGAGCGCGCGGATGTGCCGGCCCAGCTCGCGGGCAATGCGCACGCCCTCGGGCGTTCCCTGCTCGGGGATCTCGTTGCCGATGCTCCAGAACAGCACGCTGGGGTGGTTGCGTCCGCTGACCACCAGGCTGGCCGCATCCTGGCGCCAGTCGCGCGCGAAGTGGCGCGAGTAATCCTCGGCCCGTTTGCTC
>CBFGOU010001041.1:0-1521 GCA_965650445.1 uncultured Oxalobacteraceae bacterium
GCTTAAATATCACCTGTCGCTATTCCAGATGCAGAGCGCGGCCACGGTGATCGTCGCCATGCTGCTGCTGGTGGCGCTGGTCGATGCCTTCAGTTTCGCGCTGCGGCGCGCCCTCACTCACTAGACAGATCCTCCCCATGCTCGAACTGCGCAACGTCACCAAAACCTATAACGGCCGCGCAGTATTGAACAGTGTCTCGCATACCTTCCTGCCGGGCGAACTGGTGGCCATCATGGGCGAATCCGGGGTCGGCAAATCCACCCTGCTGAACCTGATCGCCGGCCTCGATACGCCCGACAGCGGCGAGATCATCATCGACGGCACGCCCATGTCGGCACTGGACGACAATGCCGCCACCGCCCTGCGCCGCAGCCGCATGGGGTTCATTTTCCAGGCCTTCCACGTGCTGCCGCACCTGACCCTGGAGCAGAACGTGGCGCTGCCGCTGCTGCTCAACGGCGCCGGACGCGAACGCGCCGGCGCCATGCTGGAGGCGGTCGGCCTGGGCGGACGCGGCAGCGATTTTCCGCGCCAGCTCTCCGGCGGCGAAACGCAGCGCGTGGCGATCGCCCGCGCGCTGGTGCACCGGCCGGCACTGGTGCTGGCCGACGAACCAACCGGCAACCTCGATCCCGATACGGCCGACAGCGTTTTGCAGCTGTTGCGCGCCGAAATCAAGGCCAGTGGCGCCAGCGCCATCATGGTCACACATTCCCACGCGGCCGCCGCAATCGCGGAAAAATTGTTAATATTGTCACGCAGCGGCTTACATATTGTGTCCAAAATGCAAAAAAGCGTGGATTTTGCTCCCTAAATTTACTAACTTTGCTCCACGCATATTCTTATAGTAGTATTATCAAACGAATCCGGCGCGCATTAAATATATCCAAATGTAACGACGGATTAAAAGGGGACCTCGAAAAATCACCGCCCAGGAGATTTTTCAAGGTCTCGAAGGTGACACTAGTCGGTTAGGTCTCCCACACGACAGAAAAACTTGGAGGAGTACGATGAACGTACGGCAAAAGAAACTTGAAATGATCGAGGCGATGAACCGCGCCCGGGCACTCGAACCATCGAGCTTTGTGCCCAACAAGCTGCTCGACACCCTGATCGAAAAAATGAACCTGAAAAACGACGCGGAGCTGTGCCGGGTGCTGGAAGTTCAGCCGCCCATCATCAGCAAGATCCGTCACCGCAAGCTGGCCGTCGGCGCCACGATCCTGCTGCGCATGCACGAGAAATCGGACATGAGCATCCGCGAACTGAAGGATCTGTCGAGCGCGTCGATGCACTGATCGTCCACCCGGACGACCAGGCTGCCGACGCCGCGGCGAGTTTATTAGGCGTCACACCACGGTACCACCTCGTACCTGTCTTGCCTTTGTATCAGTAGCACCTGCATCTGCACCCAAGCCCCGTGCGGCATGCTTGCTACTCAACGCCATAATGCCT
The DNA here is from genome assembly GCA_965650445.1 of uncultured Oxalobacteraceae bacterium. GTDB lineage: Bacteria > Pseudomonadota > Gammaproteobacteria > Burkholderiales > Burkholderiaceae_D > Telluria_A. The sequence continues at coordinate 1,457 of CBFGOU010001041.1, forward strand.
CGCATAGCGGCTGTCCAGATTTGCCAGCGGCAGCATCAGGAACAAGTCAGCACTTTCAAAATCAG
>CBFGOU010001042.1:0-1519 GCA_965650445.1 uncultured Oxalobacteraceae bacterium
GACAAAGTCTCGCACTATCGCAGCTTCAGATTCAGAGTTGGCCGAAGCGGTGCGCTTCGGCACCGTGCGGAGACTCCGTTTCCAACTGGAATTCGCGCCTGAGGGCGAGCCTGAAACAGCGCTGCAAGAGCTTAAGCAAATCCTGCGTGAGGATTCCACTTTTGCCTATGCACAGCTTATAGCGGCACGTCATCGTATTTGGGAAGCGGAAGCTGATGTGTTATACCAATCCTCAGTAAGGCTGACTCGCTTGGGATTCCCAAATCACCCGCAACATGATTCAAGGTGGCAAACGGAGGGTCGTTTGCCATGGGGACTGCGATTGCGGTGCGGACGGACTTTTCGAGCCAGAAACTTCGTCGCCTGGCGACGCGGGTTAAGAACGCCGCTCAGGCGCGCCGGCTGCTTGCGATCGCAGCAGTGCTCGACAGTGCCGCGCGGGAAGAGGCGGCGAAGATCGGCGGCATGGATCGGCAGACCCTGCGGGACTGGGTGATCCGGTTCAACGATCAGGGGCCGGACGGCCTGATCAACAAATGGTCTCCGGGTGCGCCCGGCAAGCTGAGCAAAGAGCACAAGGCGTTTCTCGCCCGCCTGGTGGAGGAAGGGCCGATCCCGGCGGTCCACGGGGTGGTGCGCTGGCGGGCCTGCGATCTGATTATGCGGCTTCACGAGGAGTTCGGCATCTCGGTCTCAGACGACACGGTCTACCGTGCTTTGAAGGAGCTGGGTTTCTCGCATGTGAGTGCCCGGCCGAAGGCTTACAAGCAGGACCCTGAAGCCATGGAGGCGTTCAAAAAAACTTTCCCGCCCGCGTGGCCGAGGTCCGCGCTAAGCTTGCGCCTGGCACACCTATAGAAGTGTGGTGCCAGGACGAGATGCGGGTCGGCCAGAAGAACAAGCTGACCTATCGCTGGGCCAGAAAGGGCTCGCGCCCGCGCGCCGTTCACGATCAGCGCACCCAATCGACCTATCTGTTCGGTGCGGTCTGTCCCGAGCTTGGGACGGGAGCCGCGCTGGTGCTGCCAGCCTGCAACAGCGAAGCCATGCAGCTCCATCTCGATGAGATCGCGATTAAGGTCAGCCCCGGAGCACACGCAATCCTGCTCCTCGATCAAGCCGGCTGGCATGGCGCCAAAATTCTCAAGGTGCCGAGCAACATCACGCTTATGCCGCTGCCGCCGCGCGCGCCCGAACTCAATGGCCAGGAAAACATTTGGCAGTTCATGCGGCAGAACTGGCTCTCAAATCGGATCTTCAAATCCTTCGACGATATCGTCGATCACTGCTGCTACGCTTGGAACACCCTCATCGATCAGCCTTGGAAAATCATGTCCATCGCACGCCGCGACTGGGCAACCATGGGTTACTCAATGTGAGGATTGGTATAAGGCGCGTTTTTAGGGCCGATGGCTAGACTAAGCCCCCCAGGCTCCAACGCGCTCTACGGGCTCCTGACGGGGCGGCGAGCGCAGTCGCGTGAAATGCCCGGAGGCTCGGCAACGATCCCACAGAAGCT
>CBFGOU010001043.1:0-1514 GCA_965650445.1 uncultured Oxalobacteraceae bacterium
TGCCGCCGCGCAGTCCGCGCGCGATGTGCTCAAGGCCCAGATCAAGGTGCTGCAGACCCAGTTGAAGGATGCCCAGAACCAGCTTGGCTACAACCGGATCGTCGCGCCGGTGGCGGGCCGCCTGGGCAAGCGCAGCGTCGAAGTCGGCGCGCGCGTGCAGCCGGGCCAGCAGCTGGCCGCCATCGTCGAAGACGACGTCTGGGTCACCGCCAACTTCAAGGAAACCCAGCTCGAAGACCTGGTGCCCGGCCAGCCGGTGCACATCACCGTCGACGCGCTGCCCAAGCATCCGCTGGTCGGACGGGTCGAGAGTTTTTCGCCGGCCTCGGGCAACCAGTTCGCGCTGCTGCCGGCCGATAACGCGACCGGCAACTTCACCAAGGTGGTCCAGCGCGTGCCGGTCAAGATCGTGCTGCGCAAGGAAGACCTGGCCCGGCTGCAGGGCCGCCTGGTGCCCGGCATGTCGGCGGTGGCCGAGGTCGAGCTGAAGGAAACGGTCAAGCCCGCGCCGGCGCAGCATGCGCAAGCGGCCCACACCGCGCACTAAGCCGACGCCATGAGCTCCTCCACTACCACGCTGCCGGGCGCACCGGCCGCGCCGCCGGCGATCGCACAAAAAGTCGACGCGCGCACCTGGATCGCGGTGGCCGCCGGCATGCTGGGCGCCTTCATGGCGGTGCTCGACATCCAGATCACCAACTCGTCGCTGCGCGATATTCTCGGCACGCTGTCGGCCACGCAGGAAGAGGGTTCGTGGATCTCCACCGCCTACCTGTGCGCCGAGATCGTCGTCATTCCGATGACCGCGCTGTTCTCGCGCGTGTTCGGCATCCGCCTGTACATGATGGGCACGACCGCGCTGTTCCTGCTGTTCTCGACCCTGTGCGGCACCGCCTGGAACCTGCAGAGCATGATCGTGTTCCGCGCGCTGCAAGGCTTCACCGGCGGCGCGCTCATTCCGATGGCCATGACCCTGGTGATGGCCAAGCTGCCCGCTTCCAGGCGCGCCACCGGCATGGCGATCTTCGGCCTGACCGCGACCCTGGCGCCGGCCATGGGCCCGACCCTGGGCGGCTACCTGGCCGAACTGTACGGCTGGCCGTCGATCTTCTACATCAACTGGGTGCCGGGCGTGCTGCTGATCGCCGGCATGTGGTGGGGCATGGACAGCACGCCGCGCCAGCTCAAGCTGCTGGCCAGCGCCGACTGGCTGGGCATCGGCCTGATGGCGCTGGGCCTGGGCAGCCTGACCATCTTCCTGGAAGAGGGCAATTCGAAGGACTGGTTCGAATCGAATTTCATCATCACCTTCGCCGCGCTGGCGCTGACCGGCATACTCGGCTGGGTGGTCACCAGCTTTACCCGCGCCGAACCGTTCGTCAACCTGCGCCTGTACGGCCAGCGCAATTTCCTGGTCGCGACGGCGCTGTCGGCGGTGATCGGCATGGGCCTGTACGGCTCGTCCTTCCTGCTGCCGCTGTACCTGGGCCAGATCGCCAACTACACGCCGATGC
>CBFGOU010001044.1:0-1512 GCA_965650445.1 uncultured Oxalobacteraceae bacterium
CCCTGCCGGGCGCGGCATAAGGCTCATCAAGGCGTTCATTCGCATAGGGCCTACCTTGCAACGCCGCATTGTTGCGCTCGTGAATGAGATCGCGGGCAACGATGGCGGGTGAAATGCGCCATAAATTCAAATCGGCGCCGTTGTGAACTACCGACCCAAGTGGTCTGCCCCCTGAGAAGTGGTCCTCCCTGATGTATGGCTTATGGCCTGATGGAGGACTGAAGAATGGCAAGGAAGCGACACACTGCGGAAGAGATCGTCACGAAGCTGCGGCAGGTTGATGTGCTGGTTTCGCAGGGCCGTCCGATCGCGGAAGCGGTTCGGACGATAGGTGTGACGGAAGTAACGTACTATCGCTGGCGCTCGGAATACGGTGGCCTGAAGGGCGACCAGGTCAAGCGGCTCAAGGAGCTGGAGACTGAGAACAGGCAATTGCGTCGTGCGGTCTCTGATTTGACGCTAGAAAAGCTGATCCTCAAAGAGGCCGCCTCGGGAAACTGGTAAGCCCCGCCCGCCGCCGTGCCTGTGTGGATCATGTCATTGCCAAGCATGGTGTCTCCGAGCGCCTTGCGTGTCGGGTTCTTGGCCAGCATCGATCCACACAGCGCAAGATACCAACGATGCGAGATGATGAGGCGGCTCTGACCGCCGCGATCATTGCGTTCGCCACCGAGTACGGCCGTTACGGTTATCGACGGATCGCAGCCATGCTGCGGGACGCCGGGTGGGTGGTGAACATCAAGCGCGTCGAACGGATCTGGCGGCGGGAGGGGCTGAAGGTTCCGCAGAAGCAGCCGAAGAGAGGCCGGCTGTGGCTCAATGACGGATCGTGCATCCGTCTGCGGCCGCTATATCCCAATCATATCTGGTCCTACGACTTCGTCGAGGATCGAACCCACAACGGGAGGAAGTACCGCATGCTCAACGTCATCGATGAGTTCACGCGCGAATGCCTGGCAATCCGTGTGAACCGAAAGCTCAGGTCGACCGATGTGATCGACGCGCTCTCAGACCTGTTCATCCTGCGTGGAATCCCTGGGCACATTCGTTCCGACAATGGCCCGGAGTTCGTCGCCATGGCCGTCCGCGAGTGGATTGCCGCCGTTGGAGCCAAGACCGCCTACATCGAGCGAGGCAGTCCATGGGAGAACGGCTACTGTGAAAGCTTCAACTCGAAGCTCCGTGACGAATTGCTCAACGGTGAAATCTTTTACACTCTGCAAGAGGCCAAGGTGATCATCGAGAACTGGAGACGGCACTACAACACTATTCGTCCGCACTCTTCGCTCGGCTACCGACCACCGGCACCGGAGGCCTTCATGCCCGCGCGTCCGGCTCCGCAATCCGGCCCAGCCGCTCCGCACGCGCTCACGCTGGCACCGCGCCCATCCCTAAACTAACATCCCCACCGGACCACTCGATCGGGGCAGGCCGCACGCACGCCGTCCGAACTGCGGTACAGCGATCGAAGGCTCCGCTCAAGGAACTAGCGGCGCGGTATGGGCTGAACCA
>CBFGOU010001045.1:0-1504 GCA_965650445.1 uncultured Oxalobacteraceae bacterium
GAGTCGCTGGACGCCGCGATCGCGTCCTATCAAAGCCGCGAGCGCCGCTTCGGCCGCACCGGCGATCAACTGGCCAAGAAAAGCTGATGCTGAAAACCCGGATCATCACTGCGGTCCTCCTCCTCGTGGTACTGCTGGCAGTGCTGTTCGGCGGTTACTTCCCCGCTTTTGCCGCCGTGCTGCTGGTATTCCTGCTGGCCGCCGAAACCGAAGCCTTCCAGCTGTTCCAGTCCTCGCGCAAGCAGGCGCTGCTGATCAGCGTGTTCTGGGTGGCCGCTTTCGCCTTCACCTTCCTGTACCGCGCGCAGACGCCGGCGGTCAATTTCTGGTTCGCGTTCTCCGCCATCATCTGGCTGCTGCGCTTCGTGCCCTCGCTCAAAGTCGGTTTGCCGCCACCTGACGGGCCGCGCAACACCATGGTCGGCAGCCTGTACGCCATTTCCATCGTGGCCTGCTTCGCCGCCATCGTGCTGTTCTACCGCCATTCGCCGGTGTACCTGCTGTCGGTGATGGCGCTGGTCTGGATTGCCGACATCGGCGCCTATTTCGCCGGCAAGGCCCTCGGCAAGAACAAGCTGGCGCCGTCGATCTCGCCAGGCAAATCGTGGGAGGGCGCCATCGGCGGCGGCATCGCCGTGCTGGTGCTGGCGAGCGCCTCGGTGCTGTCCGGCGCGCCGGCCCTGGCCGACACCTTCGCCGTGCACGTGCAGGCCAAGCTCGGCTGGGCCGCGCTGTTCGGCATCCTGGCCGTGCTGGTGGCCGCCAGCATCGTCGGCGACCTGTTTGAATCCCAATTGAAGCGCCGCGCCGGCGTCAAGGACAGCAGCAACCTGCTGCCCGGCCACGGCGGGGTGCTGGACCGCATCGACGCGCTGATTCCAGTGCTGCCGCTGGCGGCACTGATCCACAGCCAGCTGTAGGAAAGAGCACATGCAACGCATCACCATTCTTGGCGCCACCGGTTCGATCGGGGTCTCGACCCTCGACGTGCTGGCGCGCCACCCGGACAAATACCAGGTCTACGCGCTGACGGCGCATGCCAGGGTCGAGGAACTGGCCGCCCAGTGCGTGCAGTTCAGGCCGGCGCGCGCGGTGGTCGGCACGGCCGAGGCGGCGGCGCGCCTGCGCGACCTGCTGCGCGGCCACGGTCTCGGCACCGACGTGGACTACGGCGAAGCGGCCCTGTGCGCGGTCGCCTCCAGCAGCAATACCGATACCGTGATGGCCGCCATCGTCGGCGCGGCCGGCCTGGCCCCGACCCTGGCGGCGGCCAGGGCGGGCAAGAAGGTCCTGCTGGCCAACAAGGAAGCGCTGGTCATGTCCGGCCAGCTGTTCATGGACGCGGTGCGCGAGCACGGTGCCACCTTGCTGCCGATCGACAGCGAACACAATGCGATTTTCCAGTCGCTGCCGGCCACGTATGCACGCCAGCCCGGCCAGTCGGGCGTGGCCAAGATCGTGCTGACCGCGTCCGGCGGGCCGTTCCTGCACCGCGCCGTCGAGT
>CBFGOU010001046.1:0-1504 GCA_965650445.1 uncultured Oxalobacteraceae bacterium
CATCCTATAGATTCCGGCCGACCTGGATGGCCCAGTGGTAGGCGTGCAGCTGGCTTTGCCAGTACACTTGCCGGCCGATCCCGGCGCTGGCGAGCATGGCGCCATCGGCCTCGTCTTCGACCAGCACCAGCAGGCGGCCGAGCTCGCCCGCGCGCGTCAACAGCGCCTCGGCGGCCGCGTGCGGCAGGCTCAAAGTGGCGACAATCTCGTCCATCGGCATCCCCAACAAGACATCTAGCAAGGAAAACACACCGGTCATGAAGGCCAGGTCTTGCGCATCGCGCTCCCCGCCGGCCAGTTTGCACAGCACTTCGAGGTGGGCGGCGCGCAGCGCAGCGATCGCCAGCAAGGGATTGGCCGGACCGCTTTGCTGGGGCCGCGCGTACAGCAGCAGTTGCAGCCAGCGCTGCAACTGACGCCGTCCAAGTACGTTGATGGCCTGGTTGAAGCTGTAAATCGGCGTGCTGGCCGCGAATGCTGCCGAATTGACCAGTTTGAGTAGATGATACGACAAGGCGGGGTCTTGCTTCAGCAAAGCTTCGAGTTCGCGCGAATCGGCATCGCGCGCCAGCAGGCCGAGCAGCGCCAGCAGGCGTTTGCGGCTGGTGACGTCGTCCGGATTGCTGCCGCCGCGCCGCTCCAGGGCGTAATCGCCGCTGAACCAGGTAAATCCGGCCTGGACCGCCTCTTGCAGACGCTCGGCACTGTCGACATGGCAGGCCAGGTGGGGGCCGCTGTCCGGCGACAGGCAGGCCGGGATGGGAATGCCGGCGCGGCAATCGGCGATGACCGCCCTGCCCGGCAGCGCCGGACCGTCGATCAAAATCCGGTAGCCTGCCGCTTGCAGGGCCTGGGCCTTTGCCGGGTCGTTCAAGGCGAACAGCACGCGCGCGGCCGGCATGGTGTTCAGCAAGGTGGTGTCGAGGATGGATTGGGCGAGCAAGACGATGCAGTCGAGCGGGGCCAGTGCGGCCAGCAAGTCGGGCGTGGCGAAGATCTGCGCCAGCGCGCCCGGGGTGTCGGCACGCACGGTGATGGCCATCCAGTCGTGCTGCACGCCGGCGGCCGCGCGCAGCGTCACCAGCGGAAACGACGGAGATTCGAACTCGGCCATTGGCGTCTCGAGAGAGAGGTAGTCGCCTAATAGTAGTTTAGATATTTACCCAAAGCAACTAAAATAGTTGCCGCGTGGCCACGCTTAGATCAAGTCGGATCGAATCTGGTGTACTGGACCGCAAATTTGATCAGTTCGGCCTGGCCTTCGATGCCCCACTTCACGCCGGCGTCGCCAATCAGTTCAGCGTACAGATCGGCATTTACGACATCCGGCACGCCGTTCGAGTACTGCATGTTCTGGGCGGTGAAACTCATCCAGTTGCCGGAGCGCAGGTTGTAGACGAGTCCGATCCGCCAGCCCTCGACGGCCCGGGCCAGGAAGCCGGAACTCTTCCCCAACACCAGCCGCCCGGGGCCGAACGGAAGTTCGACGTTCCCGAGGGCTCTG